>CALZJY010000238.1 GCA_945787925.1 uncultured Anaerosporobacter sp.
ATGGATATCTTGGGTTAGCACCTGTACATTGATCATCAAATGCTTGTTCTACCATGTCATCTAATGTATCAAGGAAGTATTTTTCATCTACGCCATATTCAGCGATTGTTTTCTTGATGCCAACTTTAACTTTTAATTCTTCGATAGCTTGTAAGAAGTTTTCGAATACTTCTTCATCAGTGTTACCTTTGATTCCTAAGAATCTAGCACATTCAACATATCTATCTAAGCAGTGTGGGTATTCATATTGTGCGAATGTACCCATTTTTGTTGGTACGCTAACTGCGTTGAATCTCATTACTTCTGTAATTAAGATTGCATTTGCAACACCATGTGGTAAGTGATGGAATGCACCTAATTTGTGAGCCATGGAGTGACATACACCTAAGAATGCATTTGCAAATGCCATACCAGCCATTGTAGATGCGTTAGCCATTTTTTCTCTAGCTACTGGATCTTTTGCACCGTTTTCGTATGCACTTGGTAAGTAACCGAAGATGTTTTTCATAGCTTTTAATGCTAAACCATCTGTATATTCAGTTGCCATGATAGAAGCGTATGCTTCAAGAGCATGTGTTAAAGCATCGATACCAGAAGCGCTTGTTAAGCCTTTTGGTTGGCTCATCATCATGTCAGCATCAACGATTGCCATGTTTGGTAATAATTCATAATCAGCTAATGGGTATTTAGTACCAGTGCTTTCGTCAGTAATAACTGCGAATGGTGTAACTTCAGAACCTGTACCTGAAGAAGTTGGAACAGCGATGAAGTATGCTTTTTCACCCATTTTAGGGAATGTGTAAACACGTTTTCTGATGTCCATGAATCTCATAGCCATATCTAAGAAGTCTACTTCTGGGTGTTCATACATTACCCACATAATCTTAGCAGCATCCATTGCGGAACCACCACCGATTGCAATGATTGTATCTGGTTCGAAAGCTCTCATAGCTTTTGTACCTTCAAGCGCACATTCAAGAGTTGGGTCTGGAGCTACATCGAAGAATGTAGTGTGTTGGATGCCCATAGCATCTAATTGATCAGTAACAACTTTTGTATAACCATTTTTATATAAGAAAGAGTCAGTTACGATAAACGCTTTCTTTTTGCCCATTACGTCTTTTAATTCAGCAAGTGCAACTGGTAAGCAGCCTTTTTTGAAATAAACTTTTTCTGGAGCTCTAAACCAAAGCATATTTTCTCTCCTCTCAGCAACTGTCTTAATGTTGATTAGGTGTTTTACACCAACGTTTTCGGATACAGAGTTTCCACCCCATGATCCACATCCTAATGTTAAGGATGGAGCTAAAGCGAAGTTGTAGATATCACCGATACCACCTTGAGAAGAAGGAGTATTGATTAAGATACGGCAAGTTTTCA
The DNA here is from genome assembly GCA_945787925.1 of uncultured Anaerosporobacter sp. Lineage (GTDB taxonomy): Bacteria > Bacillota > Clostridia > Lachnospirales > Lachnospiraceae > KM106-2. The sequence continues at coordinate 1,381 of CALZJY010000238.1, forward strand.
TTTCTTCTTCGAATTTTTTGATTTTTTCTGCGCCAGTACCTACATGGATATATAAGGATGAAGTATGTCCATAACCACCGTCAGCAACTAATTGTCTAGCTTTTGCTACAGCGTCATCAAAGCTGGATGCTTTGTACATAGCTAATACTGGAGATAATTTTTCGTGAGCGAATTCTTCTTCAATATCAACGCTTTCTACTTCACCGATTAAGATCTTAGTGGAAGCTGGAACATCAAAGCCTGCTAATTTAGCGATTGTAGCTGCTTTTTGTCCAACGATTTTTGCATTTAATGCACCATTGATTAAGATTGTTTTTCTAAGTTTTTCAGTTTCTTCTGCAGTACAGATATGACATCCACGGTCGATGAATTCTTTTTTCGCTTGGTCATATACTTTATCACTGATGATTACGGATTGTTCAGATGCACAGATCATACCGTTATCGAATGTTTTAGAGTGGATGATGGAGTTAACTGCTAAACGAACATCTGCTGTCTCATCGATGATTGCAGGAGTATTACCAGCACCTACACCTAATGCAGGTTTTCCTGAAGAGTATGCAGCTTTAACCATTCCAGGACCACCTGTTGCTAAGATGATGTCTGCTTCTCTCATGATTTCATTTGTTAATTCTAGGGATGGAACGTCGATCCAACCGATAATTCCTTTTGGAGCACCAGCTGCTACGGCTGCATCTAAAACAACTTTTGCTGCTTCAATTGTTGAATTTTTAGCACGTGGATGTGGGCTAATGATGATACCGTTACGAGTTTTTAAGGATACTAATGTTTTGAAGATTGCAGTGGATGTTGGGTTAGTTGTTGGGATAACTGCTGCAACTAAACCGATTGGTTCTGCAATTTTAGTGATTCCAAAAGAGTTATCTTGTTCGATTACACCACAAGTTTTTGTATCTTTATATGCATTATAAATATATTCGGAAGCAAAGTGGTTTTTGATTACCTTATCTTCTACAATACCCATTCCAGTTTCTTCAACTGCCATTTTTGCTAATGGGATTCTTTGTTTGTTCGCTGCTAAAGCTGCTGCTTTGAAGATCTTGTCAACTTGTTCTTGAGTGTAAGTTGCGAAGATTCTTTGAGCTTCTTTTACTTCTTTGATTTTTGCTTGAAGAGCTTCAACACTGTCTACTACATCAAATGTAGTTGCTTTAGCTTCTACTGCTTTAGTTTCTACTTCTTGGTTTTCTTTTTTAGCCATTTTTTTATCCTCCTATTTAAAAAAACTTATGAATATATATCATCCCATGTCCGTTAATTATTTAACGATTTTTCATAGGTTTTTGTTTTTTTAACTGACTTTATTGTACTCCCGGTATGTTAAATTGTCAACAACCATTTGCGATGAATTCTACCATGTTTCTACACGTTTTCTCGTGATTTTCGCATCTTTTTGTATAATTCCACCTTTCACCATCGTTAATTTTAACTAGTCATCCTGTTGTTTTTACGCTAAAACTATACATTTTAAATAATTTTTTCCTATTTTCTCGCTTTTTTCACTTTCTAACTTTGTTAATTTTTTATTTATCTTTTTGGTATTATCTTGAACTTTTTTATATGTTTCTAGGAATTTAATTGTATATTTAATTCCTTAAATGTATACAATTGTAAATTTAGTTTACGTTTTTTTTAACAATTTACTTTTATCTCCTCTTTTTCCCTTTTGACCGATTCTACCTCTTATATTTTTAATTGCATAGGGGCTTCTTCGCAATTCCCTATACAATTAAAAAAGACCAGAGCCGCAATCTTTGCTACTCTGGTCTTCTCTCTATTGAATTAAATCTTGGGATTTCTTTGCTTTTTCTAATGCTTCTTGCTCTTCCTCAGAAAGTACGACGAATGATTCCCCATGAATGACTTCTTTTGCATATAGATAGCAGCCTTCTCTTGTACTATACATAGAATTAATAATGAAACCACTATCTTCTTTATTTAATACTGCTAATGCGAAGCTTAATGTGCCTCCCATCTCCTTAAATGCATCATAACGCACAATTCCCATCTTTTGAAAGCTTGCTTTAAATACCTCATCTAATTCATCAAAATGAGCCTGATGTCTCACTAAGATTTCCTTAATCGTATCAATATCTTGAAAACGAGCCTTCATTACTTCTTCGAAACTCTCTGGTTTGTCTCCCTGCATGAACGCTGTATAACGTTTCTTTAATTTTGCATTCTTTATAAATAAAACGACCACTAAAAGGAATAGTACTACCATTCCCCCAGCAAGTCCAATTACTACATAATCAATTGGAACTCCAATTTTCTCAAAAATACTCATCTGCCTACCTGCCTTATCATTCTGTCCATGCTCTAGTTTGTGTGAATTGACTGTAGCAGCTCTACGATGCGTTCTAATTCATCGCTAGAATAGTATTCTATTTCGATCTTTCCTTTATTCTTCTGTCTTTTTGAAATAGA
>CALZJY010000239.1 GCA_945787925.1 uncultured Anaerosporobacter sp.
CCCCTGATACCTTAAGTGCTTTAACGTTGATTTGTTCCCATCTTGCATACAACGTGATAGCACTTTGCCGATATAGCACCTTGTTTGAACTATAACGTTCTCCTTGCTGTTTCTGCGTATACCAGCCTTTGAAGATATATCCATTCCTTACTGGCGTAGGCAATGCGCCGATTGGCTTGCCGTATCCTACCTTCTTGCTCGCAGGGCTTACCTTTCCACCCATCGCATCGAAAACTATCGTATACTGATTCAATGTCCATTTTGCATATAGCGTATGGTCTCCTGCGCGCTTTACTACCGTGTCTTCTTTTACTCTTGTTTTGAGGGCTGCTTCCGCATACCAACCTTCAAACGTATGTCCTGGCCTAGTTGGAGTTGGTAACTTACCATAAGTCTGATTATAGGTAACATTCAAGACTAGCGGCTGTGTCTGTCCTCCATTGCATATTAGAGATACCACATAAGTTGCTGGTGCCCACTTTGCATACAATGTATGGTTTCCTGCCCGACTTACTAGCGTGCTCGTTGTCACTCTCGTTTGGAACGTGGATTCTAAATACCATCCGGCAAAGACATATCCCGTTCGTGTAGGCGTTGGTAAGTTTCCATATGCCCGATTATAAGTAACCGTCATGTTTGGACGGTCTACTTTCCCTCCATTTCCTACAAATGATACCATATACGTCGCAGCTATCCATTTTGCATATAACGTATGATTTCCAGCCGTCTTAACAATCGTATCTTTCGTTACCTGTCTTTGGAACGATTGCTCTTGATACCAACCTCCAAAGACATATCCCGTCCTGCTTGGTACTGGGAGCATGCCATAACTCCGATCATAAACTACAGTAATTGGACTTATACTCGATCCATCGGAAACAAATGAAACCTTGTAGCTAAGCGGCTCCCATCTTGCATATACGGTAAATGAATTCACCGTCGTAATCTTCTGCGAGGAATTGATAAAATTATTTGTCGTTTTGCTAAAAGACCACCCTAAGAACTTATATCCACTGCGAACAGGAGTGCCCAATGTTCCTACTGTTTGATCATAGTAACGCTCTTGGACTTTTTTCGCTATTGTTCCGCCCATCGGATCCAATGTAATCGTAATCTTGACTGGCTGCCAATGTGCATATAGTGTTGTTGAACTTATAAAATTAGAGAGACTTCCATTCTTATACTGGGTGCCGCCTGTAGCACTCGTAAACCATCCTGCAAAGGTATATCCAGTTCTAGTTGGCACCGGAAGTCCTGCTAGTGCTTGATTATAGGTTGCCTTTACGACCTTGCTTACTGCATTTCCTCCATTTGAGTGAAACTTTACATCCACAACCTTTGGAGTCCATGCTGGATATAGGGTTACATCTGCATCCAATTTAACTTCTGTAGAGGATTTAACATAGGACTTTGAATTTTTAGCTGTGGTCCATCCCGCGAAATTATACCCTGTTCTTGCAGCCGTTGGAAGGCTTCCATAGGATTGCCCCCACTTTATCGTCTTCGTTTGAGTCGGGCATGACTCGCCTTTCTCCGTATGGAATGTAATTTTAATATAACGTCCTACATACAATCCGCCCTTATAGGATACGATGATGTGTTTCTTTGGATTTTTAAAATTCTTACTCCAAGCAACTTTTTCAAGTGCAGCTGCACCATTCGGACTAATTCTTGTTCCTACTACGTCTTTTCCAATATTAATCATCAATTTATATTTACCATTAAAATTTGAGATGGATAATGTTCCTGCAGCTGGCACATAAATATCGTTAGAAGGACCTAACTCTGCTACTTTTGAAACTGAAAGCTTTCCTGCATAGATTGCCTGACCATTGCCTGTACAAGTATTTCGATAGATTTTTCCACCCGAAAAGCTCGCACTCCCCTTTGCATCTACATATACTGCGCCTCCGTGTTTTGCTGAGTTATACGCTAAGTTTCCAGCTTCAATGCTTAAGTTTGCTCCCGAACGGTTGTAGATAGCTCCTCCGTAGTTTGCACAAACATTATTATTAATAGTTGCGGATGTCTTTACCGTTCCCAAATTCTCTATCGCACCACCTGAATTTGTAGAATTAGAATCCGTAATCTTCGTATTTTTATCTAGTACCAACTTACCTTGGCTAAGCACACGAATCAATCCATACGAGGACTTTATTTTTTTCCCACTAATCCTAAGTCCTTGGACTTCTAACGTGACATTCTTTTGCACATCAAGTAAGCGTCCTGTTGTAAAACTCTTTGCTCTATAAATCAAGTGATTCTTTCCAATAATTTTCTTATTTCCATTCACTTTGATTTGTCCAGTAATTTCAATATCCTTGGTTATAGTGATCGTATCCTTTGTCGTACTGTTTAAATGTTTCTTCAACTCACTATAGTTTGATGCTGTTACTGACGCCGCATAGGCGTTATGTTTATTTACTACTATCCCCATAGCAAGAACTACTAACATCAGTACTATTCGTCGTACTCTTTTCATACTCTTCCCCCATTTACTTGTCTCTTTTTATTCTTGTACTTCTTTTAAACCTTCACGGATGCATTGTGCAACACGTTCGGAACATTCAAATTCCCCGTCTGGTTCGTTCCAACCAAATCCATCGTTCTCATATCTCGGAAAAATATGAAAATGTAGATGTCCAAACTCACAAAACGCACCTCCGTTTTGCATGATGCTATTGTTTCTTTATCGTCTTTGCTAGTTGTTGTGCTGTTTCCATCACCTCTGTTATGACTTCCATCGGAATCTGATGGATGGAATCCGCATGAAGCTTTGGAAGTATGATTACATGTCCTTCATGAATCGGAGCAATGTCTAAGATTGCGATCATGTTCTTTGTTTCCTTTACGATATGGGCTGGACTTTTCTTTTGTATAATCCTACAAAATACGCAATCACACAACTTTATGTCACCTCCTTTCCCATTTTTATTGTCTGTTTTTTAAATTTTACCATTTATTTACATTTCATTCAATCATTTTCCCTTTTTACTGTTTTTATGCAATGAAAAGAAGAGCATATCCCTTCTTACTCTAGGGCATATGCTCTTCTCTATGTTCGTTCTATTTTTTAGTTTTTGAATGAGTGAATTGGTGCTGGGATGCGTCCACCACGATTAATAAATTCATCACAAGAGAATTTATTTACGGGCATAATCGGAGCGTAACCTAATAAGCCGCCGAATTCTACGGTGTCGCCAACGTCCATGCCCATTACTGGGATGATGCGTACTGCCGTTGTTTTTTGATTGATCATACCGATGGCCATTTCATCTGCAATCATACCAGAAATTGTTGTTGCTTTTGTATTTCCAGGTATTGCAATCATATCTAAACCTACGGAGCAAACACAAGTCATTGCTTCTAATTTCTCAATCGTAAGTGCGCCTGCATTTACTGCATCGATCATTCCTTGGTCCTCGCTGACTGGAATGAATGCACCGCTTAAACCACCTACATATGAGCTGGCCATTACGCCACCCTTCTTTACTTGGTCATTTAACATCGCAAGCGCCGCTGTCGTTCCTGGGGCACCTGCATGTTCTAACCCCATTTCTTGGAAGATTTCAGCGATAGAATCTCCAATTGCAGGTGTTGGGGCTAAGGAAAGGTCGATAATCCCAAATGGGATGCCTAAACGTTTGGAAGCCTCTTTGGCTACTAACTGTCCCACACGAGTAATCTTGAATGCTGTCTTCTTGATTGTCTCACAAAGCGTTCCGAAATCTGCTCCATGACAACTTTCTAAGGCTTTCTTTACAACACCAGGCCCGCTTACACCAACATTGATGATGGCATCTCCTTCTGTTACACCGTGGAA
>CALZJY010000240.1 GCA_945787925.1 uncultured Anaerosporobacter sp.
TGATTGACAAAAGGATGGAAGGCCATCAAAATTATAAATAAAAACATCAGCATGTTAAAGAAGCAACTTCAAAGTTACAAGATTGAGGTGGAAAGGATAACATATGACATTACATCAGTTACGATATGCAATTACTGTTGCAGATTGTGGTTCTATGAATGAAGCAGCAAAGAAGCTATTTATTTCACAGCCAAGTCTTTCAGGGGCAATTAAGGATTTGGAAGAAGAAATCGGAAGTGATATTTTTATTCGAAGCAATCGGGGTGTCGTAATTACTCCTGCAGGAGAAGAATTTCTTGGATATGCGAGACAGGTAACGGAACAATACCGTTTGTTAGAAGATCGATATATTGAGAAGAAATCCAAAAAGAAATTTAGTGTTTCTTCTCAACATTATACGTTTACAGTAAAGGCATTTGTAGAGTTGGTAAAGCAAGTGGGTATGGAAGAATACGAGTTTGCGATTCATGAGACAAGAACGTATGAAATTATTGAAAATGTAAAGAATTTCAAGAGTGAGTTAGGGATTCTTTATATCAACGAGTTCAATGAAAAGGTAATTTTAAAATTATTGCATGATAACAGCTTAGAATTTGAAGAGTTATTCCCTTGCGATACGTATGTATATCTATGGAAGGGGCACCCTCTTGCAAATCAAGAAGAAATCAGCATGACGGAACTAGAAGAATATCCTTGTCTTGCATTTGACCAGGGAAATAATAATTCCTTCTTTTTATCCGAAGAGGTAATGAGCACGTATGAGTATAAGCGAATCATTAAGGCAAGTGACCGGGCAACCGTCTTAAACCTTATGGTTGGATTGAATGGTTATACGTTATGTTCTGGCATCATCTGCGAAGAACTGAATGGATATGAGTATACCGCCGTGCCATTAAAAGAAGGGGACATTATGAAGATTGGATATATCAAGCGTAAAGGCGCATCTACTAGCCATTTAGCAAACTTATATCTAGAAGAGCTAAAGAAATGTCAAGTCAACGTATTATAAAAGGGCAGCAGTTACGTGAGGAAGTGGCTGCCAAGACTACATAGGGGAATGGAGTAAAGGTAATAGAAAGGAGAAAATAGTGAAAATGAAGCGAGAAGAAGCGTGGAAATTATTAACGAAGTATAACCAGGATGAATTTCATTTACAACATGCAGTAACGGTAGAAAATACGATGCGTTACTTTGCAAAGGAACTTGGATATGCAGAGGAAGAAGAGTTTTGGGGCATCGTCGGATTGCTTCATGATTTAGATTTTGAACAATATCCAGAAGAACACTGTATCAAATCTCAGGAAATCATGCGTGAGCATGGAGTAGAGGAACGAATCATCCATGCAACTGCAAGTCATGGTTATGGAATTACGGTGGATATCAAGCCAGAACATCTGATGGAAAAGGTATTGTACGCAGTGGACGAGTTGACTGGATTGATTGGTGCAGTCGTGCTAATGCGTCCAAGTAAGAGTGTTCAGGACTTAGAGCTTAAATCCGTAAAGAAGAAATTCAAGAGTAAGGGATTTGCTGCAGGGTGTTCAAGGGAAGTCATCCAAAACGGAGCAGATATGCTAGGATGGACATTGGATGAATTGATTACGAGAACGATCGATGCATTAAAGACATTTCAAGAGTAAAAGATAGCAAAACGACAAAGGCCGCCAGAAAGCATAGTTTCTAGCGGCCTTTGTCCTAGACGGATTTGAGATACAATTTTAGTTATCTGATAGGTTTTCGCCGGTTAGCTCAGAAACCAGTTTAGTCGTATAGTAGTTGGTTTCTAGGAGCATTAGTTCACCGTTTTCACCATTGTAATGGTCCATTCGCCATAGTTTTTTATTTATATCATACCGGTAAGCGATTCGCTTTGAAATCTCCGGTTGATCTCCAACAAGTTGATAGGTGTCATAAATCAGTTCATTCTCATGAATCATAGAGCAAGAAATGAGTTTGTTATAGGAATCAAACTTAGGACTAGGAAGAGTCGAGTATCCTGCCTGATAGGTAAAGCATCCCGTTTTCTTATGATATAAAAATGCATGATAGGTATCGGTGCCATCTGGATTGGTTACATGAATCGCAACATCCAGATAGCCATCAAAATTCATATCCATCAGTATTAAATCATCGGATGAGATTTGCTTCAATCCATATCTTTTTAAGACGAAGCTGTTTGTGGTCTGTTCCTTTTTATCCTTGATTTGTAAGATGCCGTCATGAATCATCGCACTGATTTTGTTTTTATATGAGGTGCTTTTTGAGTTGACGGAAGATACTTCTTTATAAGAGGTTAGATTCCCCTTTTTATATTTGGCTTGATAAATGGTCTTATTATACGAAACGGCATAACGACAGGTTTCTTTGAATGTAGTTCCGACCATTTGTCCATATCCAAAGAGATAACAGGTTCCATCTTCTAAGCTATCGTATCCTAAGAACTTGTAAGCCTGTGGATAATCGGTAGATAACCGTAATTTTTCAATCAATAAAGATAACGCGGTTTTTACGGATATGTTTGAACCAGGATCTCTTACAATACTCCAGTCAATAAGAAAGCGGCAAGCGGGCATTGGAATTTCCTTGGCATTGCTATAGTTTTCAACGTGATTGGTAGAAAACTTGTAAGGTGCTACCGTGGCATTTGGATTTGGTGTTGCAATGGTTTGAAAAACTTGCGTATCATTAGAAGTACGTGTACATGCAGTAAGCAAAAAAATACTAAATAAGACTAAAACATACGCTTTCTTCATACATTTCCCCTTTTTCCTTATCGTGAATGACTGCTATATTTACATTATATTATCCAAATCTCAATTTTAGACTAAAGATATAATAATTTTGCAAAAAAATCATGTACGTTTACAATCGAAACAGCCGATGATATAATAGAGCTATTTGGAGGGCATAGAATTGAGTAACCAGTTAGTAATATTTAAACGACAAAATCAGATCTTATCCTGTTTGTTAGAAGATAAGAATTTAGTGCAGATCAACGCAAGTAATATTGGCGAAGAAGGTCTGTTAGGCAATATATATATAGCAAAAGTGAAAAATATCGTAAAAAATATCAATGCGGCATTTGTAGAGATTGCTGGCGGCATTATGTGTTATTATTCTTTGGAGGAAAATAAGTCTCCGATTTTTGTAAATCCGAAGAATACAGATAAAGTCGTAATTGGGGATCAGATTATTGTTCAAATCGAAAAAGAAGGAATTAAGACGAAAGCCCCAGTGGTGACAAGCAATCTTAACTTCGTAGGTAAATATACGGTATTAACGTATGGAAAGAACAAAATCGGAATCTCTAATAAGATCGCATCAGAAGCAAAACGAAAAGAATTAAAGAAACGTATGCAGGAATATAAGAGCGAGGAGTTCGGCCTTGTGGTTCGTACCAATGCAGAAGAAGCAGATCCAGACGTGGTAAAGCAAGAAGTAGAGCAATTAATCGAACGCTATCGTAAAATCAAAGACTATGGCGTTCATAGGACATGCTTTTCATTATTGTACCAAGGTCCAAAGAACTATTTAACAGATATTCGTGATGGATACGATACAGAGTTAGAGCAGATCGTTACCGATGATGTAGAGCTTTATGAAGAAATTAAAGACTATCTATCCATGTATCAACCAAAAGACCTTGAAAAGTTACAATTATACAAAGATAACATGGTAAGTCTCTCAAGTGTTTATTCCATTGAAACGAAATTAGAGAAAGCATTACAAGAACGTGTATGGCTTAAGAGCGGTGGCTATCTAGTAATCCAACCAACAGAAGCACTTACGGTAATTGACGTA
>CALZJY010000241.1 GCA_945787925.1 uncultured Anaerosporobacter sp.
TCTTTTTTTCTACATTGATTTGAATGATATCCTTTGGCATTTTCGAACTCAGTTCTCCCTGGTAGTGATGTGCTGCCATTCCTTCATTTCCTGCTGCGGTTACAACAACACGGCTCTTCTTTTCTGCAATCCTTGCAATATTCTCTGCCAGCTTGGAATCTCCCGTATGTCCTGCCATATTGCTTCCTAATGCGATGCAAACGACTAACGGTCTCTTTAGAGTAATTGCATAGGAATCTAAATACTTCAGCGCACACAAAATATCCGTTTCTTGATAACACTTCACGCTCTCGTCTATCAAATAGTATTCCTTCAAGTATGGCTTCGCTTCTTTTAACTTTACTGCAACGATTTGTGCTCCTGGCGCTGCACCAATGTACGTTCTTCCTCCATCTAACTTACTTCCACAAGCAACGCTAGCGACAGCCGTCCCATGACCATCCTCATCTTTCGATGGCACAATACTATAAGGGTCGTTGCTACGTAATGCTTTATTGATTTGATCTCTAGAGTATTCGGTTCCATATAGGATATCTTGTGGCGGCGTCCCATCCCGAATCGTCTGATCCCATAAGGCTAGAATACGGGTGGTAACATCGGGATTACGAAATACTGGGTTCGTATAATCGATACCCGTATCGATAAATCCGACTACCACTCCATCTCCGGTTAAATTATAAGGAGCACTCTGCGTCGCATAAATTCCCGATTCTGTCAGATTGAAACGGTCAAATTCTGTATTCTCTTGTAACGTTGTATATAATTTAGGAACATAGGAGTATCCATATAACGGCACGTTATACGTAGGGATTTTGCTTCTCCTAACACATAAAAAACCAAAACAATTTGAAATATTTTGATAACAATAGTCGTCTGTAAAATAATTTGCAATGGCCTCGCTGTCGGCAAACTCGGCAATGATATCAAGATATTCATTTGAGTAAATTCTTTCCTCGCAATTCATTCGAATCCTCTTTTTCGTTCTTTTATACTATATATATGCCATCTTCCTACAGCTTGCCACATGATAAGGGAAACATGACTTCTGCTGTTTTTGTACTTCTTCCATTCTCGTGCCACTTCATCATATTGTATTCCAAATACGCTCTTCCTCCTGGATTCCTGCCACCATCGCTTCTTCCGAATAGCATTGATTTTTCCCCATAATCTGTTCGAGGATCTCCTCAAATGCAAGTTCTCCACTCGTACATATCAAAAATTACTGCTTTCACCATCTCGTATCCTCTTTACTTATTTTCCTCGTCATGTAGCTCCTCCAGAAATGCTTCAACACCACTTGCTCTATATCGTGGCGCCATGATGTCGTAAAATGCTTTTTCCATCTGTTCTAAATACTTTATTGCCTGTATTTTCATAAATCGTTCCTTTAACTGTTCTATGGAAACCATCAAGCAGATTCCATAATACTCCTCATCATAGTACTCATGTAGAATTCTAAGAATAACGCCCTCTTCCGTTTCCAATATCATGTCTAAAAATACATGCTCGGATAGATGTCGCGTCCAATCTTCTGTTACCGTATAGGTATCATATCGCCCGTCCATTACTTCTTTATACTGAAACGCTTCTGGAAGAACGCTAAAAAAAGTCGCCTCATATCTCTTTATTCTTAACACAGACTCTACAAACTGTTGTAACTTACTGCTTTCAAACGGATAGTGATAGCCTCCATTGATGCAATAAAACTCTCCGTACATTTCCATACGTTCGTCCCCTTCCGCGTAACCTATTCTTTCCACTCCCAACTAATTAAATCACAATACGGATTCGTCTTTGCAAGCCCAATCCGTACTGCCTTTCCCTGGAACATGGAAAAACTATTTTGAAGCACAGCAAATGCCTGCTGCATTTCTTCTTTACTTAGCTTCTTTCCAATTGTCGTATGAGGCGTCCACTGAAATGGACGATAGCATTTGCTAACTGAAACGTCCTCCATTCCAGATATGCTTTCATAGATGGTTTCCGATAGGCCATGCAAATATTGATTCACTACTGGCGCAAGGAAAATCACTGACGGAAAGAAGGTCCCAACCGATGCCCATTGCACCGTTCCTTGTGCTAGCGTCGGAAATACCTCTTGTAACCGCCTGATCACAGCTTCTTCGTGCCTTGTCTCAAATGCAGAAATCGTAATATGCGGCGGCACTTCGTCCTCCACCATATAGCCGTTTCCCGTATGCTTTGCCACTTGTTTGATATAGCTTCGAATCCTGGCATCTGCCTTTTCATCAAAGTAAATGGATACTAAGTACATCTTGCACCTCTACAACCTATCATACTTTAAATTCTTTCCTTTTGCCTTTTCCACCGGATACTTCTTGGCATTCTTTGCGATTTTCATTTCTAATGCCTCTTTTACATCAATTCCATTTCTCTCAGCAAAACGAAGCACGAAAAATAATACATCTGCAAATTCTTCTTCCACGCGAACTCTCGTTTCTGGATTCTCCATAATTTCTTTTATATCCTGCTCATTCTTAAAACGGAATAAATCTAATAATTCATTGGACTCCGTAGATATTCCAATGGCTAAATCTTTTGGATTATGAAACTGGTTCCAATCTCGTTCTTCACAAAATGATTGGATTTTTTTAATTAAGTCACTTACTAAATATTCGTTCATGCTAAGTTCTCCTTTTGTATTCCTGCTACAAGCATCGTATCACAAACATAGGTACAAGCGCAACGCTCTTACAAATTACTATCACTTTCTGCAAGTGATGGCGCCACCATATCATAGAGTGCTAATACTTGTGGACGAATCGGATAGTCAATTGCAATTTCTGGATCATTCCACGCAATCTGCCTGCTATAACGATCATCAAATTCTTGATTGATCTTCATATGGACAATCGTATCTTCCTCTAAGGAAAGGAACACATGGCCAAAACCTTCTGGAATATAGATTTGCCGCCTTGGATTTGCTTCCAATGGGATGCCTACCCATTTCTTATAATTGGGCGATGACTTCCTTAAATCTACAGAATAATCAATGCCTGCCCCTTGCTCGCAGCTCATAATCTTTGCCTGTGGCTTTGGATTATTTTGAAAATGAATACCATACAAGGTTCCTGTCTTCTTTGGATAGTACGTCATCTCACTCACCATATGGAATTGGATATCTGCCTCTTCTAGCTCTTTCTCCCGATATACACTGTGCTTTTCTCCACGTTTATCCATCATCAAGTCATATTCTAAAATCAACACTTCTGGAAGCTCTGTATGTATCATCTTCATTTCTGTCTCCTCCTACCCTCTGGAACATAAGTACTAACTATACTTTATGATATTTGCTAAATTCTGCTGGATACCTTGTGCGACTTTTGCATTGTTCATGGAATACACATGGATATTCGTAATCCCATTGGCAATCAAGTCAATAATCTGTTCTGATGCGTAAATGATTCCTGCCTGCTCTATCGCTTCCTTATTACTGCCAAATCGGTCTACGATATTTTTAAACCGTTCTGGCATATTGCAACCAGAAAGCTTGATTGCATTCTTCAGCTGGGATGCCCTTGTAATCGGCATAATTCCTGGAACAATTGGCACTGTGATCCCTGTTTCCCTTGCTCGATACAGGAAATTATAAAAGATGGAATTATCAAAAAACATCTGTGTGGTCAGGAATTCACAACCTGCCTCTACCTTCTTCTTTAAATTCAAAAGATCGGCTTTCTTACTGCTTGCATCGGGATGTCCTTCTGGATAACATGCACCGCCAATACAAAATCCGCCAAACTCCTTGATGCCATCTACT
>CALZJY010000242.1 GCA_945787925.1 uncultured Anaerosporobacter sp.
TTTGTATTTTCTTTCACTTGGAAGATCTTCTACAATTTCAGTTGCTTCTTTCCAAATATCGACGATCATGCCTTTGGAATCTAATCTTGCTTGGATTAATTCTGCTAATTTGAAAATATTATGTGTACCAAAGATGATATCTACATAGCGGTAGCTTTCTTGAATTTTCTTAACTACTGCTTCTTCTTGCATCATACAACCGCATAATGCGATCATCATATGTGGATTTTTACGTTTTAATTTATTTAAATGTCCAAGACGACCATATACTTTTAAGTTTGCATTTTCACGTACTGTACAAGTATTGTAAATTACAAAATCAGCTTCTTCTGTTTCAACGATTTGGTAACCAATTTTTTCAAGAATACCAGTGATCTTTTCGGAATCACGAGCGTTCATTTGGCATCCAAATGTAGTAATACAAGCTGTAAGAGGACGACCTAGTTCTTTACTTACTGTATTAAATCTTTCTTTTAAGTCTTCCATGAACTGCATTTGTCTTGCAGCTTCTGATTCACTTACTTTATATTCTGTTCTGCTCATAGAAAGTTCCTTTCCCTTTTTTCTTTAAGTATTATATAAGTTTGTACATAAAAGTGCAAGATAAAATCATTGGAAGTGTATATTTTTTTCAAATAATTACGTTTTTTTATAAATTTAGATAGAATGGCGTGTATAAAATCTGACTATATATAATTCGTTGATATTTTAACGCCAATGGAAACTTTGCCAGCTCAGGAACTGTCTCGATCGTAATGGCTGGTTTCTTATATACTTCAGAATAGTAATGCACCGTATTTCCTCCCGTATCGCCTGTTTCAATCTCTAAATCAGGCTTTACAATGGAATAGCCGGTCGTCTTTTGCAAATTCCGTGCAATCTTCAATGCCTTCTCATTATATTGGTCCGTCATCTGCTTTCGATAATAGTAGATTTCATTTCCCCTAGAATGATAATCAATGTACGCCTCACTTTCAATTTCCTCAAACACGCGCATAAGCGCCATCGTCTCTAATTCGCTGCCGGCTTTATCCCCCTCAAACTTTGGCACATAGTTTTTCGATGGAAAGTTCCGATTGATGTCGATACTATTGGCATTTGCCTTCCATTCTTCAAAAGGAACCCCTTGAGCCTCTGCCTTATTCCGTAACTCCTGATTATGTATGAGTTCAAATCCCTGCAAAGCAATCATATATCCGTCTGGATTTAACAACGGAATCATATAGATCGTATATTCCTCTAAGAACGCATTCAACTGAATTCCCGTTTTCTTTTCAAAAAGCTCTGCTTCCATTTCATCTTCTAGACACATTGCATAGTATTCCATCATCGCCATAAGTACCACAGGATTAATAGATTCTCTTCCATGTACCCCGCCAGTCAGTATGATTCCCTTCTTCCCCTTCCCAATCTGGATCATAAAGATTGCCCGATTCGAAACAGTATTTCCAATAAATCTTGAGGAAATCTTGTCTGGATATGCAATTTTCAGCTTCGACAAGTCGCTAATCAGATCGTTATAGTAATAGTACTGATTCAAGGCAATAAACTTCATAGCTCCTCCCTTAGATTTTATTACTCATTATATGAACTCCCCGCTGGAAATGATACGCATTGTTGCAAGAACTTTGACTCTTTGCAGCGCAATTTCCTATGCAATAAATAAGACGCAATCTTTCGATTGCGTCCTAATTCTATGCTTATTTACGGATTTGCCCGTTTCCGTAAATGATATATTTTGTTGTTGTAAGTGCTAGCAAGCCCATTGGTCCTCTTGCATGTAGTTTTTGCGTACTAATACCGATTTCCGCACCAAATCCAAATTCGAATCCATCCGTAAATCTTGTAGATGCATTTACATAGACAGCAGCAGAATCCACTTCTTGTAAGAATTTTTGAGATGCCGCATAATCGTTTGTTATAATCGCTTCACTATGAGAAGTACTATGCTCGTTGATATGTGCGATTGCTTCTTCAATCGAATCTACTACTTTTACAGACATGATTAGATCTAAGAACTCGGTATAGAAATCTTCTTCCGTTGCTGGCTCAAATTCCTTTACCGCTGCACAAGCACGTGCATCCCCACGGTATTCGATCCCATATCCTTTTAAATAGTCATAGAGTTTTGGAAGGAATTCATTTGCCACTGCAGAATGTACAACCAAGGATTCCATTGCATTACATACGCCAGTACGTTGTGTTTTTGCATTTTCAATGATAGAAAGTGCCATCTCTAAATCTGCATGTTGATCTACGTATACATGGCAGTTCCCTGTTCCTGTTTCGATCACCGGAATCGTTGCTGTTTCTACTACGGCCTTAATTAAACCTGCACCTCCACGTGGGATTAATACATCTACGTAATCATTCATCTTCATGAATTGTTTTACCACTTCACGATCTGTCTTTTCAATTAATTGAATTGCGTCTTGTGGAAGTCCTACGGATGCAAGTGCTTCTTGAATGACTGCTACGATTTCTAAGTTGGAATTGATTGCATCAGAACCACCTTTTAGGATTACCGCATTGCTTGTTTTGAAGCATAGCCCAAATGCATCTGCTGTTACGTTTGGTCTAGATTCATAAATGATACCGATAACGCCAAGTGGCACTCGTTTCATCCCGATTTGAAGGCCATTTGGACGAAGCGTCATTCCCGTCACCTCTCCAATTGGATCTTGAAGAGATGCTACTTGTAATAATCCTTCGCTCATTCCTTTGATTCTATCTTCTGTTAAACGAAGACGATCCACTAAGGATTCTTTTACGCCTTTTTCTACGGCACGGGCAACGTCTACTTCGTTTGCCTTTAAAATACGTTCCATATTGGCTACTAATGCATTTGCAACCGCTTGTAGTCCTTCATTTTTCTGTTCCTGACCAAGAAGGCTTAATGCAGTAGCTGCTGATTTCGCTCTTTTGCCTAAATCAACTAAATATTCCATCCTTTATCACCCTTTCACTATACTATGTAGACATTCTGCGTGATAGATTCTCTCTGGTGTGACAATCTGATCCACACATACATCAAACTCTTTTGTTTCAAGATGGTTATATACCTGAAACGAAAAGGCAAATGCACATTTGCAAAATATCTGCTTCCTACATTCTAGATATCGATCATAAAATCCTCCGCCATAACCGATGCGATGCCCTTCCTGATCAAAGGCAAGCCCTGGCATTACCATAATCGGACTTGTATCTTTCTCTGGATTTGCTTTCTCATTCGTTATTGGCTCTAGGATATGCTGATATCCAGAAACTAATTCTGAAAAAGAGTGGATTTCATAAAAATCCATCTCCTTTTCTATTATTTTAGGAACTGCGACCTTTTTTCCATCTAGCAATGCCTGACGAATCAAGTCGTGGGTAATGACTTCCTGGTTGTAGGAAACATAGGTATAAATCGCATCCGCATTTTGATACAGAGGCGATGCTAGAAAATGCGCCACCACTTTGGCACTTAACTCAGCAATCTCCTCTTGTGCCATACTACGCTTTTGCTGCCTGATTGTTTCCCTTACTTCCTGTTTCGTCATATTCCCACCCCATCTTTCTTCTCTATGAAATGCTGCGAATTAGTTTAATTTCTTGGATTTCGCTTTTTCTTCTGCAACTTTCTTTAATTCTGTTACAGAGCCATCTGGATTTAACACAGAAATGTTATCTAATTGCGCTTTTAAGTTTCCACGAACTGCTTCGATAAATTCTTTACGAAGTTCTTGTTGTTCTTGTTTCTCTGCCTCTGTTAAACCTTCTGCTTTTGATTTCTTTGCTA
>CALZJY010000243.1 GCA_945787925.1 uncultured Anaerosporobacter sp.
ATTATTGTAAAAAGAACAGTGGAAGAATGGTAAGGGTGATAAAAATGGAAGAAATGTTAGTAAGAGAGAAACTATATGTGAACAACATACCAGCGATCGTATGGGGAGAGCCATCCCAAAAGGTATACATATATGTTCATGGAAAGATGTCGTATAAGGAAAGTGCAGAGCAGTTTGCAGAGCTGGCAATGAAAAAGGGATATCAAACGATCAGTTTTGATCTTCCGGAGCACGGAGAGCGACATGATGAAAACTATCCATGCGATGTCTGGAATGGATGCAATGACCTCAATCAGATTTTAGACTATGCACAGGGAAGATGGGAGAATATCTCCTTATATGCATGCAGTATTGGAGCCCATTTCGCATTGTATGCATATCAGGATAAGAAGCTAGATTATTGCATGTTTCAATCGCCAATCCTTGATATCAATCAATTGATTCATTGTATGTTCCGGTGGTTCCACCTTTCCGAAGAGGCGCTTCGGGAGAGAAAGGTAATAAAGACGCCATTCCATGTAATGACGTGGGATTATTATACATATATATTAGAACATCCGATTGAACGATGGGAGACACCTACGAATATCTTATATGGAACGAGAGATGAGATGCAGACAAGGGAGAGCGTAGAGGAATTTGCTTCAAAGTATGGCTGCGAGCTTGTCGTTGCAGAAAATAGTTTCCATGGATTTGCGAAGGAAAGGGATTTACCGGTAGCATATGAGTGGATGGAAACATATATTAAATAAATGTAAAACATGGAGTCGTGTAGGGGTGAGCTTGATGGGCGGAAGCATTCAGAGAGAGAAACGCTACATTCAAAAGATTCCAGCAATCGTCTGGGGAAGAGAATCCAAAGATGCGTATATTTATGTGCATGGTAAGATGTCAAGGAAAGAAGAAGCAGAAGAGTTTGCAAAGATCGCCGAGACAAAGGGGTATCAGACGATTAGTTTTGATTTGCCAGAACACGGAGAGCGAGAAGTCGGAACGTATTGTTTCGATATTTGGAATGGGAAGAACGACTTGTCCCAGATTGCAGAGTATGCATTTGGTCGCTGGGAAAACTTATCCCTATATGCATGCAGTATGGGGGCACATTTCTCGTTGCATACTTATTCGGAAATGAACTTTCAGTCGTGCTTATTCCAGTCTCCGATTTTGGATATGGACTATTTGATTGGACGAATCTTCGAGTGGTACCATCTATCCGAAGAGCAGCTAAGACAGCAGAGAGTCATCCAGACGCCAATACATAAGCTTACTTGGGACTATTATCAGTATGTGAAAGAGCATCCGATTACCAAGTGGGAGATTCCAACGAGCATTTTATATGCCGGACAGGATGGATTACAAGACCGAAGATGCATGGAACGGTTCGCAGAGCAGTTTCATTGCCAGCTTACGATAGAAGAAAACGCAAATCATGGATTTTCCGGGGGTAATGATCCTTGGATTGAACAGGAATGGTTGAAACGAAAAATCAAAGCGAGATAAGGAGAAGAGGGATTTCATCGAAAGGAGGTGAAAGCCCTCTTCTTTTTGCGTTATACTAGTAGAAAGGCACGAACGGATACGAAAGGAGGAGGGAAATGAAAAAGGAAAGGTATGAGGATGAGTATCGAAAGCGGGAACTGGATTCAGGAAAGCACCTCTCCAAAGAGCGATTGGAAAGATATGAAATATGGATACCTTTGGTGGGGCATTGATGAGGATGACCACTCCTTTGCTGCCTTAGGTGATGGCGGAAATGTAATCTATGTGAATCCGAA
The DNA here is from genome assembly GCA_945787925.1 of uncultured Anaerosporobacter sp. GTDB lineage: Bacteria > Bacillota > Clostridia > Lachnospirales > Lachnospiraceae > KM106-2. The sequence goes on from CALZJY010000243.1 coordinate 1,776, forward strand.
AGAGGAATTGGTCGTCGTGATTGCAGCGTATTTTAAGCCAAAGGTGGCGGATTCCATGACTTTGATTAAGGAGCATATAGAACCTTTCTTTCGATAGAAAGGAGGAATAAAAACAAAAAGTAATCGAATTATTAAATTGACATAAATGGTAAAAAAGTTAAAATAATACAAAGCAAGGGTGCTTTTACGGAAGTAAAGGCACCTTTTTGTCGTTTTTTGATTAGAGAAAGGAGTAGAAAAGATGGAAGAATTAAATTTATATCGGCACACGGATGATGTAAATGAGTTATTAGCACGTTACGGTGTAAAGTTTGGGATTTATAAAAATAACGTATTTAAAGAACAGCTATTCCCATTTGATGCGATTCCTCGAATCATTCCGGCAAAGGAATACAGTTACTTAGAGCGGGGATTAAAACAACGTGTCATGGCATTAAATCTATTTATCAAAGATATTTATGGGGAAAAGAAGATTATTAAGGATAAGGTAGTACCAGAGGAGTTCGTGTATGCCTCAAGTGGCTATTTGGCACAGTGTGAAGGAGTGATGCCCTCAAAGGGAATTTATTCTCATATTTCCGGAATTGACTTGGTACAGGCAAAAGACGGTGAGTGGTATATCTTAGAGGATAATCTACGGGTACCATCCGGAGCCTCTTATCCGATGATTGCAAGGAGTCTATGTAGGAAAAGCAGTCCAAAGACATTTTCAGACCTTCATATCGAAGACAATCGTAATTATGCCGAGTTACTCCGCGATACGATGGATTACGTGAATACGGGAGGACATACGGTAATTCTGACACCAGGAAGATATAATGCAGCCTATTTTGAACATTCCTACCTGGCAGAAAAGACGGGTGCACATTTAGTAACGGGAAATGAACTGATGGTAGAGGGAGACCATTTGTATTTTATCGACTACACGGGAAAGAAGGAAAAGGTAGGAGCTGTTTACCGTAGAATTTCCGATGATTTCTTAGATCCGATGAATTTCCGTGAGGATTCCTTAATCGGCATTCCACATATCTATGATGTATATCGCAAGGGAAATGTGGCATTGTTAAATGCGCCTGGAAATGGAGTGGCAGATGATAAGGGAATTTATTATTTCGTGCCACGGATGATCAAGTATTACTTAAAGGAAGAGCCAATCCTTAAGAATGCACCAACGTATCTGCCATTTTATGAAGAGGATATGCAGTATGTATTGGAACATTTTGATGACTTGGTATTAAAGGACGTTGCGGAAGCAGGAGGATATGGAGTCGTATTTGCCAATAAGATGACAAAGCAAGAGAAGGACGACTTTATTACCTTATTGAAACGTGAGCCAAGACGGTTTATTGCACAGGAAGTCATCGACTTTTTAGATATTGATATTATGGACAAGGAAGGAATGGTGCCTAGAAAGGCGGATTTACGTGCCTTCGTATTAATGGGCGAGGAGCCTAGGGTGTGGAAAAGTGGCCTTACTCGGTTTTCTAGAAATCCAGATTCTTTTATTGTCAATTCATCACAAGGAGGAGGGTTTAAAGACACAGGGGTATTATCTCAGTAGAACATATGGAGCGTCTATACTGGCTGGGACGCTATACGGAACGTACATATACAACGACAAGGATTTTTGAGCATAGCTATGATAAGATGATTGATTTTCAGCCAGAAACCTATCATAGATTTTGCGATCGGTTAGATATTCCAGATATTTATCCGGATAAGGAAACGTTTATTGAACAGTATTGTTTTGATGAGAAAGATCAAAACTCTATTTATAGTAATTTGATGCGTGCCTATGATAATGCAGTAGTCATGCGAGAGCAGATTGGAAGTGAGCCCCTATCCTATTTACAGCTTGCCATGTATGATATGAACCGGGCGAGAACGTCTGAGGCACCAATCATGGACCTGATGCGAGTGGAGCTGCAAGAGAAACGACGGATTTGTGTTGTTACGGGGATTCATGGAGATGAATTAGAAGGGCAGTATGTGTGCT
>CALZJY010000244.1 GCA_945787925.1 uncultured Anaerosporobacter sp.
GGTACTTCTTGTAGCGATGATACATACATCTGGTTTTAATGTGCCAATAAGTTCATCTGCTTCGGTTGCAGCAGATACTTTGATTCCTGTTGCAGGATAATCATCCCCAATGATTTCTGCTGCATCTTTTCCAATGACAGCAGGGTTCATGTCAAATGCCCCCAATAGCTCCCCGCCTTTTTCAATTCCATAGCGAATTAGATACTTCGCCATTTTGCCACATCCATACTGTACAAATGTTACGTTTCGATCCATATTAAAATCCTCCCTAATTCGATTGAGTTGGCAGTTAAGTTCTTTCTTGCTCTGCCTTATGTAAAAAGTATAATCCTTATACTAAGTATAAAGTCAATGGGAAATTAAGAAGATAAATGCTACGCCACAATGGCTTCTTTTGTTAGAAAGGTGGGGTATAATAGAAGTACGAGGGATGTTGTTATGTGCTAAAGGAAAACGAAAAGTAAAGGAAGTATGGAAAAATGGAGAAGTATTTTAAGATTGGGGAAATGGCGGCACTAAATCATGTGAGTACACAGACGCTTCGACTTTATGCTAAGAATAAACTTTTGGAGCCAGAGTATCAGGATGAGAAGACAGGTTACCGTTATTATACGTTAGGTCAGTGTGCTAGGTTGGATTTGATTCACGCTTTGAAAAGTTGTCGGTTATCGTTAGGGGAGATTCGTAGGATTTTCTCTCTATCTTCACCAGAGGAACTTGCCCATATCCTGCAGGAGCAGGGAAAGAAGTTAGAAAAGGAAATCTATAGTCTTTCCGTGAGCCGTAATAATCTAGAACGATTACATAAGAATTTACAGATTCTAAATGCACTGCCTCCATTTGGGCAGCCGTATTTTGAATATCAAGAAGAACGTTGTATCGATGTCCGTCATACAGACTATGATTTCTTTTTAGAAGATTATAGGGGCTATGAACAAATGATTCGAGAAATGCAAAATTATCTATTTGAAAAGCAGTTGCCACCATCCTATTTTGTAAATGTCGGAACAATTGTAAGTCAAGACAACTTTGATGCAGAACGGTTTACTACAAGTCTGGCGTTCGTGTTCGTGGATGAGTTGTATCCAGAAAGGGAGCATCTTCAGGTACTGCCTGCAGGAATGTATTTATCCATCGCCTCGAATGATACTAATTTGGAACGAGAATATGCACATAAGCTTCATGAAGAGATGGAGCACCAAGGAATGTGTTCGATGGGGGATTATGTTTGTGAAGTGTTGACGCAGTTTCCGTTTCAAAGCAATCAAAAGTTTGTATATAAGATTCAAATCCCTGTAAGGAAAAAGTCTTAGGCAAATGCCTGAGAATTAGAAATATGAGGTGTGCATACTCCTCATAAGGTATAAATTAGCCGTATAAAGGAATGCTACTAGTAAAACAATAGGAGAAAGAAGGTATGGAAGGAAAACTTGAGCATCCATTTTGCTATGAAAAAAAGGGTGCAACTACGATGGTCATTATGATTCATGGAATCTTGGAAAGCCCGAGACAGTTTTTAAGATTCGCGCAGGCGATGAAAGAAGTTGGATGCTCCTATGATGTGATCTCGTTACCAGGGCATGGTGGAACGGGAGAAGAGTTTGCGAAGAGCAATCGGGCTCAGTGGGAACGAGAGGTACAAAGAAAAGTGAAGTGCTATAAGACGCGGTATTCGGATATCGTGTTAATTGGGCACTCGATGGGGGGATTGCTAGCGATGCAGGCATATGAATGGAATACTGATGTGGTAAAATCACTGATTCTAATTGCGACACCGTTAAGGGTTCGAGTGAAACCCCATATGGTATTAGATGGTTGGAAGGTAATTATGCATCATGTGGAACAGGACGATCTTGGTGCATTTTATGCGAGAGAAGCAATCGGCGTGGGAAGAGGTTCGGTTGGTTTGTATTATAAATGGATTCCAAGATATCTAGAATTATTTGCTATGGTTAGGCAGGCAAGAAAGCGAGTGTCAAACATAAAAGTGCCAGTATTGGTCATCCAGTCAAAACGAGATGAATTCGTAAGTAAGGGAAGTGTATATTTATTTGAAAAGAAACTTCCACGCATAGAACGGATTCTTTGGTTAAAACATTCTAGACATTTTCGATATGATGGAGAAGAATTATCTGGCATATTAAAGGAATGTAAACGTTTTGTTCGTCATACAGTAATACAATAAAAGATAATTAGGAGGTAGTATGAGAAATCAATCATGTGATTCAGATAATCCATTACCAAGAGCTTTTCCACCACAGCATCAAGAAGTGCAGCCAGGAATAGAAGCTAGTATGAATCCACGCCCAATATATGATAATCCTTGTTATGTGGGAGCAGAAAAGCTAAAAGGAAAAGTTGCGCTCATTACAGGCGGAGACAGCGGCATAGGAAGAGCGGTTGCAGTTGCATATGCCAAAGAAGGTGCAATCGTTGCAATCTCCTATTTGGATGAAGATCAAGATGCAATGGAGACTGCGCAATGCATCAAGAGTTATGGTGGAGAGTGCGTCTTGTATAAAGGAGATATTCGCACCGAGGACTATTGTAAGTGTCTGGTTGCGGAAGTAGTAAAACGATTTGGAAGAATCGATGTATTAGTGAATAATGCAGGAGTACAATTTCCACAGCCATCCATCGAAGAAATCACACAAAAGCAATTGTATCTGACGTATGAAGTGAATGTGTTTCCGATGTTCTATCTGACAAAGGAAGCTTTGTGTTATATGGAAAGAGGAAGTGCGATTATCAATACGGCATCGGTAACAGCTTATGAGGGGCATATACAGTTGATTGATTATTCTTCGACCAAGGGAGCGGTCGTATCGTTTACAAGATCTCTTTCCCTTACGTTAGCAGAAAAAGGCATTCGAGTAAATGCGGTAGCGCCAGGACCAATTTGGACGCCTTTGATCGTGTCATCCTTTTCTGCAAAGGATGTAGCTGTGTTTGGACAGGATGTTCCTATGAAGCGTGCGGGGCAGCCGTTTGAACTTGCGCCAACCTATGTGTATTTAGCATGTGAAGATTCTTCCTATGTGACAGGACAGGTATTGCATGTAAATGGCGGGACAATGACCGAAAGTTAGAAAAGGTTGTGAGAGTGAAAGAAAATGTGTGTAAATTTTGAATAAATTAAAAAATATATAAAATAATGCTTGCATTTTGATTTTCTTTCTTGTACAATGGGTTATATAAATAAGGCCTGTTGGTCAAGCGGCTAAGACGCCGCCCTCTCACGGCGGAATCAGGGGTTCGATTCCCCTACAGGCTGTTGACTGTTTATTTAAAAACAGCCCAACCCGAAAAAAGACTCCAAGTTTTATGCTTGGAGTCTTTTTTTACACTTTTATAAAAAAGGAGACAGTGAAATGATTTTAGTAACTACAGATTACATAGCAGGGAAAGAAATTGAAATGATTGGCTTAGTAAAAGGAAGCACAATCCAATGTAAAAACTTTGGTAGAGACATCATGTCTGGATTTAAAAACTTAGTAGGCGGAGAGATGACTTCCTACACAGAAATGATGAACGAAGCAAGAGATATTGCAACACAAAGAATGATGGCAGAAGCACATAGTTTAGGCGCAGATGCGATTGTAAACATTCGTTACACATCTTCTGAAATCGCACAAGGTGCAGCAGAAGTTATGGCATACGGAACAGCTGTAAAATTAAAATAGTAAGAAAAGTAAAGAAAAGCAACCAAGTAGGAAAATTCCTGTTGGTTGCTTTTTTCTTTTAAGAAATCAAAAGAA
>CALZJY010000245.1 GCA_945787925.1 uncultured Anaerosporobacter sp.
TATGCCAGCGGTTCCAGTATTCCACGATATTCTTAGAGAAGTATGGCTGCAAGAAGTTCTCCTGTACCTTGATGCCAAACACTTCTGCGATACCGATCGTAATATCAATTCCACCAGTGAAGTCTCCATATAATTGGATTGCATACAGTACCATTCCTACCAATACATATGCACCCGTATAACTTCCTGGATCTCCATATAGCATCTTAACTGCCACTAATAAACGGTCTGCAACGACTACCTTTTTAAAGTAGCCCCACATGATACGCTGTAAACCAAAACTTACTGTCTTTGCATCATATGCATGCTCCTCAAACATTGTCTTAGATAGATCATCAAACCTACTGATCGGCCCTTGAATCAATTGTGGGAAGAACGATACAAACAATGCCACTTTTCCAAGATTCTTTTCTGCCTTATACTTTCCACGGTATACATCGATTACGTATCCCATGGACTGGAAGGTATAAAAAGAAATTCCTAATGGTAATAAGAAGGAAACGGATGCTAAGTCTCCGCTCACTCCAAAAGTATGTAACAGAATATTGATATTAGAAATTGTAAACGCACTATACTTTACAACTGCTAAGATTCCAAAATTCAATACGAGGCAAAATACAAGCCATCTCCAAGTCACTTTCTTTACCGATGCCTTATATGCCTTCTTTTGTTCTCGATCTAGCACTCCCTTATTCGCTTTTAAATAAGCAGACTGTTTTTCATACAGGCTGCTTATCTTGCCGCTAATAAAATACGTCGTCAAAGTGGTTACTACGATATATGCCAGATTCTCTATCCCACTTAGTGCATAGAAGATATAACTGAACACTAACAGCAGCATCCACTGAAACTTCTTAGGTATGATATAGTACAGAATAAAAGCGATTATGATGAATGCTAAAAATTCATATGATGTAAATAGCATACTTAACCCCTATTATTCTTCATCTTCTAATTTTTCAATCAATGCCCATAATGCTTTTGCTGAGTTGAAGTTTTCTGGCACGATTTCTTCTGCTGGAATTGCCACATCAAATTCAGAGTTGATTTCAGAGATTAAAGTAACAATATCAAACGAATCTAAAATCTTGTCATCGATTAATGTATCGCATGTTTCAAAGTCTACGTCAGAATGTAATTCTTCTAAAATTTCTAATAATTGTTCCATTTTTATTTCTCCTTTTTGCTATCTATAAATTTTTGTTTTAATGTAACGCGATCTAACTTTCCATTGCTTGTAAGAGGCATTCTCTCTAGCTGCTCGATATAGTTTGGAATCATATATCTAGGCAGTCTTTCTTTCAAATAAGACGTAAGTTCTTTCTTCGTTACCTCTCCTACATAGTAGAGTACGATTTTTCCACTGTCCTTATCATAGATACAACAAGAACTTTTGATGCCTTCTAGCATATTTACATTTACTTCGATTTCGCCTAATTCAATACGATGTCCCATATGCTTGATTTGATAATCTTTTCTGGATACGAACACTAACTCTCCATGCTCATTATATTTTCCAAGATCTCCAGTACGGTAAATCAACTCATTGTATCGGTCGTTCAATGGGTTTTGAACGAATACCTCATTGGTACGTTCTACATCCTTATAGTACCCCATTGTTAGGGAAGTTCCTCGGATACAGATTTCACCGACTTCGCCTTTTTTCGCTTCCTTGTTTTGTTCATCTAACAATAAGATTTGCGTGTTCTTAAACGGTGCTCCAATTGGAATTACCTCATCTAACGCAAATTCCCGTTCTACTGGATAATAGCAGGACATTCCTGTCGCTTCGGTCGGTCCATATAAGTTGAAGAATTTCGCTTCTGGAAGCACCTCTCTCCAAATCTTAAATTGCTTGATTGGGAATACCTCGCTGCCAAATGCAATCGTATGAAGGTATTCTGGTACCACTTTGTCAAAGGCCTTGAATGCTGAAATCATAGTAAGTGCGGACACTACCCAGCAAATCGTATTGACCTTGTGCTCATTTAAGAATTCCACTAACTTGATTGGGAACATAAACAAGCTCTTTGGTACTAAATATGTAGTCGCTCCAAACTTAATCGTTGGATACAATTCTTTTAGACAGGCATCAAAGTACAATGGAGTCTGGTTTGCGAATACGGTATCCTCGCTAAATCCAAGCACATCTGATAACTGTTCGATATAATCCAATACAGAGCGGTGGCATGCAACGACTCCTTTTGGTACCCCAGTAGAACCTGACGTAAATACGATATAGATTGGATCTGTATCTAACTGTTCGTCTCTAATAACCTGTAATGCCTCTTCCGCAATCGGCGCCTTCACCATTTCATCATATAATAAGATTTGGGCATCCGTATCATATTGCTCTACCATCTTCTTCGTCACATCATCACAGATGATCGCTCTTGGCATCAACTTATTCAAGATAAGCTCGATACGGAACGCTGGCATCTCGTCATCTAGTGGGACATAATAGTTTCCTCCGTAGACAACACCGAAAAATGCGACGATAGTCTTTGGTTGCTTGCTCATAAATACTACGACCGGTTCTTTATAAAACCCATGTGCATGAAGGCAAGAACCTATTCTTCTTGCATGTTCATATACCTCGCCAAATGCAATGCCGTATGCCTCATTGGCATATGCAACCTTATCAGGCACCCTTTGTACGGTAGCTTCTAAGTACTCTAACACATTTCTTTGCATATTCGTCTCCTTAACTTAAGTCTACACAGTCAGCAGGCTTTGATATTGTTTTTTGAGTGGTGCTCCACATAGCACGACAGACTTCATTGCCAACACTTCCATGGCATCGATAAACCCTGGCCCGACTTCATAATCCCGCTTGATCAATGAAAGCTCCGTACATCCAAGAATGATTACCTCTGCCCCATTTTGCTGCAAATAATCTCGGACCGATTGAAATTTTTCCATTTCTACAGGCTGATTTGCCTTCACATCGTCATAAATCAACTCCATGACCTTCTTCTGTTCTTCCTCAGATGGAAGGACGACATGCATTCCCATGCGTTCAATCTCATCCTGAAACAGTTTAGACTGAATAGTCCCATCCGTCGCCATGATCCCGACCTTCTGAACTCCGCACTCCTTCAAATAAGTAGCTGTCTCCTGTACCATATTAATAATTGGTGTGTCTATCTTTTTGCTTAGTTCGCTATAAAAGTAATGCGCCGTGATACACGGGATTGCAATATAATCGACAAGCTCATTATGTAACTTTACCCCGATCTCTGTCATCTTATCGAGCGGGTTATCTTCGCTTTTATGAAGTATGTAACTAGTTCGGTCTGGGATGGAAGTACAATCGTAGATAACCATCTCTACATGTTCTTGATCACAATTTGCATCCGTCATATCGATGACCAATTGAAAAAAATAAGCGGTGGCAATTGGGCCTAATCCGCCAATTACACCTAATCTCTTCATTTAAACAACTCTTCCTTTTATTTTATTATTAAAATAACAATACACTCCGAGATAGATTATAAAGTTTATACCATTATATGTCAACTAATTGGGTATTTTTTAAATTTTGCTAAAAGTAGCGCTCCTAGGATTCCCTGATCTCCCTTACACCCTGGACGAACAAGATACTCGTCTATGTTCGGAATGTTTACATATGCTGCAACCTGCTCCTTCACTTGCTTCTTTACCATTGCAAGCAGCTGCTCCTGTTCCATGACACCTCCACCTAAGATGATTTTTTGTGGTGCCAACGTAAGC
>CALZJY010000246.1 GCA_945787925.1 uncultured Anaerosporobacter sp.
ATCAATGGTATGGATGAGTTGTTGTTTTTCTAGTTCCATATAGGCCTTCTTTGTTGTTGTAACGCTGATATGGAGCGCCCGTGCTAGCGCGTGGATGCTTGGGAGCGGCTCATTTGCCCTTAGCTCACCAGAAAGGATTTGCTCTTCGATGGCAGCAAACACCTGCATATGTAACGGCTGCTCCAGGTTGTTGTTTAACATAATGTTCATATTCATACTCAACATTCCCACCTCATTTTCCTTGTATTGATACTACTATTATATCATGGAATGGAGTGAGATGTGGCTTTTCCAATATGTTTTGGTGTGATATACTATAGAGGAATAATTATGGTTATACTTATTTATAAGAAAGTAAAAACACTTTTTGAGAAAGATAAAAATATGTTAGGAGATCAACATGGGAAAGATTTTAAAGAGTAAAAATGACTTAACCAATATGGACGCCTATGAATTAGTCCATGACGAACAACTAACGGAATTAAACAGTCTGGGACTTTTATTTGCCCATAAGAAAACAGGCGCCAGAGTGTTAGTGATTAGTAATGATGACAACAACAAAGTATTTACAATCGGATTCCGAACACCACCAGAGGATTCTACTGGTGTACCTCACATTATCGAGCACTCTGTGCTATGCGGTTCGAAAGAGTTCCCATCAAAAGACCCATTTGTTGAACTTGTAAAAGGCTCACTAAATACCTTTTTAAATGCAATGACATATTCGGATAAAACATTATATCCAATCGCAAGCTGTAACGACAAGGATTTCAAAAACTTAATGCACGTATATATGGATGCGGTATTTTATCCAAATATTTATAAAAGAGAAGAAATCTTTAAGCAGGAAGGCTGGCATTATGAGCTAGAAAGCGTAGACGGAGAGCTTACGTATAATGGCGTTGTTTATAATGAGATGAAAGGGGTATTCTCCTCTCCAGAACAACAGCTATTCCGCTTAATTCAACAATCTTTATTTCCAGATACGACGTATGGCGTAGAGTCTGGTGGAGATCCAGCGAATATTCCGGATCTTACGTATGATCAATTTTTAGATTTCCACAAACGTTACTATCATCCATCGAACAGCTATATCTACCTATACGGTGATATGGATGTGGAAGAACGTTTAGAATGGATCGATAAAGAATATTTAAGCAAGTTTGAATCTGCTCCAATTGACTCGACGATCAAGAAACAAGAAGCATTTGGAACCATGCATGAATTAAAACAGTATTACTCCTTAGCAGAAAATGAAACTACGGAAGATAAGACATACTTTTCTTACAATGCCGTAATCGGCACAAGCCTAGACCGCAAGCTATACCTTGCATTCCAAATCATTGATTACGTATTATTAAGCGCACCAGGTGCACCATTAAAACAAGCATTAATCGATGCAGGAATCGGTAAGGATATCTTAAGTTCTTATGATAATGGCATCATTCAGCCATATTTCTCTATCATTGCGAAAAATGCAAAGAGCGAAGACAAAGAACGTTTCTTAGAAACAATCCGTACGACATTAGAAACAATCGTAGCAGAAGGATTAGAAGAGAATACATTACGTGCTGCCATCAATTACTATGAATTCAAGCACCGCGAAGCGGATTTTGGAAGCTATCCAAAAGGCCTTATGTATGGCCTTCAAATCTTTGACAGCTGGTTATATGATGATGCTGCACCATTTATGCACATCGTTGCAAATGACACATTTGCATTCTTAAAAGAGCAAATCGGTACAGGATATTATGAAGGATTAATCAAAGAATACCTTCTAAATAGTGACCATGCTTCCTTAGTGGTAGTAGAGCCAAAAGTAGGCCTTACTTCGGAGATGGAACAAGAAGTAAAAGAAAAGTTAGCTGCATACAAGGCGACCTTATCCCAAGAAGAATTAGAACGAATCATCGAACAGACGGTAGCGTTAAAGAAATTCCAAGACACTCCAAGCACAAAGGAAGAACTAGAATTAATTCCGATGTTATCGAGAGACGACATCGAGAAAAAAGCGCCAGCGTTATGTAATGATAAGAAAGAGGAAGATGGGGTTACGGTTCTTCACCACAACATGTTCAGTAATGGAATCGGATATTTACGATTACTATTTGACGTAACCGATGTAGAAGAGGAACTTGTTCCATACCTAAGCCTTCTTTCTACGGTTCTTGGATATATCGATACAGAAAAACACTCCTTTATGGAATTCTCAAACGAGGTAAACATCCATACAGGTGGAATCATCAACGATGTAACGACTTACGCCATCCTAAAGGGAGACGAGGACTATACAGCCAAATTCGGAGTAAAGACAAAGGTGCTTTACGACAAGATTGGCAAGGCATTCGAATTAATGAAAGAAATGTTATTCGAGTCCAAGTTAGATGACTATAAGCGATTAAAAGAAATCATTGCAGAACAAGTATCCAGAAGCCAGATGAAGTTAAACAGCTCTGGACATTCCTACGCATCGGTGCGTGCAATGTCTTACCAATCTGCCAATGCCAAATACAATGATTTGACAGGCGGAATCGCATACTATGAATTCTTAAAAGACTTAGATGAACATTTCGAAGAGAAGAAAGAAGCGCTTGTTAAGACATTACAAGACTTAGTACGCCATGTCATCCGAAAGGATAACTTATTAGTAAGCTATACTGCAGATGATGAAGGATACAAAATCATGGCGGAAGAATTAGTGAAATTCACAGATGGCCTTACATGCTTAGACGTACAGCCTGCAAGACATGTGGTACAGCCACAAGCATTAAATGAAGGGTTCAAGACAAGCAGCCAGGTACAATACGTGGCAAGGGCAGGCAACTTCATCCGCAAGGGCCATAGTTATACAGGCGCATTAAAAATCCTAAAAGTCATCTTAAGCTATGACTATTTATGGATCAACATTCGTGTGAAAGGTGGCGCATACGGTTGTATGAGCGGCTTTGGACAAGACGGAAACAGCTATTTAGCTTCCTACCGTGATCCAAACTTATTAGCGACCAATGAGGTCTATGATAAGACACCAGAGTATCTACGTGGATTTACCGTAGACGAACGTGATATGACAAAATATATCATCGGAACAATCAGTGGCATGGATACGCCATTAAACCCATCTGCCAAAGGTGCTAGATATTTAGGCGCTTACTTAAGCGGAGTAACACAAGAAGACTTACAACGTGAACGTGACCAAGTATTATCTGCGACACAAGAAGACATTCGTGCATTAGCAGACATCGTACAGGCAGTATTAGATGACCAATTGATCTGTGTCATCGGAAATGAAAAGAAAATAGAAGAGGATAAAGAGTTATTTAAGGAAATTAAATCACTCTAGGAGGATTAGAATGAACCACAACTATAAATCTGGATTTGTTACATTAATTGGACGCCCGAACGTAGGAAAGTCTACATTAATGAATCAGCTGATTGGACAAAAAATTGCAATCACATCCAACAAACCACAGACAACGAGAAACCGTATTCAAACGGTATATACGGATGAAAACGGACAAATCATCTTCCTTGATACACCAGGGATTCACAAAGCAAAAACAAAGCTTGGCGAATACATGGTGAATGCAGCAGAAAACACATTAAACGAAGTTGACGTTGTATTATGGCTAGTAGAACCTAGTACGTATATCGGACCAGGGGACCGCCATATCGCAGAAGTATTGCAAAAAGTAAAGACACCTGTATTTTTAATTATCAATAAAATAATTAT
>CALZJY010000247.1 GCA_945787925.1 uncultured Anaerosporobacter sp.
TTATATTAAGCAATATGTTAGATAGTTATGATACTTACATAACAAAAGTTCAAGAGAATGCGTTTGCGTTATATGAATTATTCAAAGTGGAAGGGCTTACGGGAGAGCAGCTTAGAAAGGCTAACTTTGATACAAGCTTCAACCTTGTTTCTAAGGCGCTTGGAAGAGAAGAGTTGTTTGAGAAAGAAGAAGTGGCGACGGTTCCTCATACGCCAATCTATGAATATTATACCTGGGCGATCATTACAGTGTTGATCCAGTATGGGGGGATTCTTTCAGGCGCAGTATTGTTGCGTGAAATCACAAGTGGGACGTATATTCGATTGCGAATTGTAGGAAAATCGCTTAGAAATGTGATTGCTGGAGTCGTTGTGTCCAGTACGGTGATTTGGTCCGTTATTTTGCTTGGGGCATTAAAAGGGATTACACACGTTGCAAAACTGTCCTTTCCGAAAGAAGGATATGCATTCCTTTTTGGAACGATTGTTTTAGCAAGCCTGTTCTTTAGCTTATTGGCTTCCATCTGTAAGCAAAAGAATGCCTATATGCTATTAGGAAATATGAGTGTATTGATTATGGGAATCTTAGGAGGTGTAGTGATTCCGATTTCTTTAATGCCAACACGCTTTGTTTGTTATGCGAAGGGCACGCCAAGCTTTTGGATGATTTATGAAATGATTCAATTATCCAATGGACAGAAAGCGGGGGTTGATAAGGTTTTGGTTGGAATGGGACTTGTGTCGGTGGCTGTATTTGTTATGATTTTAGGAATGCTTAGCAGAAGGATGACAATCCAGACAGGAGGTAGCCGTGAAGCAGATTAGAGAATTGGCGGTAGTACTGCATTTGAATATGAAGCTATTTGTTGCAAATAAAATGGCGTTGGTAGTGTTAGTGGTTGTATCCGTGGTGTTTGCAGTATTGTCTGGAGGGTTGGTGAAGGAATATGAAAAGAAGACCAGTCTTCCAATTGGGGTGGTTGATAATCATAATACTCTTTTTTATCTTTTGAGAGAAGTTTGTTTATGAGTGTTCGAAACGATTAGTAGAAGAAGTCAGCCACACCGAAGGATTTTCTGTAATAAGAGGGACAGAAACGGTATTAAAACAAAAGTTAGAGGAAGAGCAGGTATATGCATACTTCATTATACAGAAAGGGTATGAGCAAAAAGTCAAAGGGGATAAGGCGAGAGAACTTGTAACCATGTGCTATCTGAAGGAAAATGGATTTGTTTCCATCCTGTCGGATATCTTTGCAAAAAGTATGATGAACGATGTGTTGCAGTATCGCAGTGCTTCGTTATATGAAAGGTATGCCAAAGAACATGAACTTGTGAAAAAAAGGGAGTATCTTTTGTGGAAGGAAAACGATCCAGAATTCTCTTCGGCGGGCCGTTTTTTTGAGAAGATATATTATCAGGTGGGAGAAGATGCGCTTTCGGAAACGAAGGAAGTAAAGAACGCAATCTTAGCCAATCAGCTTTTTCTTGGAATTACTGCGATGTTTTGCTCCTTTTTGACTATGTTTTTGGTGCTGTGTTTGGGTAAGAAAGCGGTGACGTTACGCCGGATGCAAATGGGACCAATGACAAACACGATTCGTGAAGTAGGGGATTTGGTGAGTCTGTTAGCAGCAGAACTCTTTCTTGGAATTGCCATAACGATATACATTGGCGTATTATTAGGTGGCTTGCCTAAAGGGGCATGGGGGCAATTGTTTGCAGTGTGCCTAGTTTATCTGTATGTACAGGCAATTTTCTTTTTCTTGTTTTCTAAGCTGGTGAAAAAAGAAACTACATACCAATGTGTGTGTGTGATTTTCTTGCTTGTTGCAGGTGGATTTGGCACGATGTCATCTATGGGGCAAATTACAATGCCACTTCTGAACAGAATTTCAAAAAATATACCAAATTACTGGTTTATTACCAATATTATTGATATAATACTAGCAGATAAAACAAATATACGACTCTTTCCATTGTTTGTTTTATCTGGGTTAGCTTTAATTTTTACTAGTAGTACTGATATAAAACGAAATGTAATGGTGAGGTAACATATGAATAAAGAATTCAAAAAAATGATTAGAGAACTTAATGATGGAAAGAATTTAGAAGAGAGACTTCCGCAATATTCTAACGAGGTAAGTACCGTATTAAATGAATACGCAAGCTTGCAATTAACTTTAGAATATTATGGATTAAAAGAGTATATTCAGGAAGAGATTAGCGATACTAAGGATACGTATGAAGAAATAAAGCCAACTCTTGCAGTTTTAAATGAGCTATTAGTAGCATGCTTTGTTAATGGCGAAGCAGTGGGAAAAAGAGAGGGATTGGTAAAGGGCATCGACAGATTACGTAATCAAGTGATTGAAAAGATGGATGTAATTACCGCGTATGTAGATGAGTTTCGTGCATATGAATATGTATTAAATCGCATGGAATTGTCCTTTGCAGATGGATATGAGGAAATCAACGAAGAAGAGTTTCTTGAAAGACTACGTTACTATTTGTTTGCAACGCAAGATCCAGTCGTAATCAATAGCCGTATTCAAGAGATGGTAGGGCAACTTCCAGTGCGTATGTTGAAAGCAAAGTTCTTAGATTATGTGAAGAAGAGCTTGGAACGTTATAAAGATACTGATCGACAATCCTTGAATACCTTTGAGTATATGATTCGTACAAATGCAATGTTATATGTTCCAAAAGGAGTAGACACACACTTTGCAGATTTAAAAGCAGTTGCAGGCCGATTGAAGAATGCAGATTATAAGAATCTGGATAAAACAACATATCAAAAATTATGTACATTACTTATGGATTCTTCTGTATATATTAATCAGGTATCGGACATCTATGTGTCTATTCAAAAGGTAATCAATAGCCTTTATATTTATGTATTAACATTACCATATGCAATGAACTGTAACCAAAAGTTACAGCATACATGTAAAGAAATTGTAACTATAGTAAATAAGAAGTTTGAAAAGAAGCTTTCTCAAGAAGAGACCGATACTCTATTTGACTTATTAAATACAATCGTAGGAAGACAAGAACTTTGTTACGAAAAATACATGGCATTAGAAGGGTCCTTGTTAGAGGCAAGAAATCACCATGGCACGTTAATTGAAGCATTATCTCTGCGAGCTGTATTTGAATGTCTTGAAGTTTGTTCTAAACTTTGCAACAACAGTGTGTTTATCGATATTCATAAAGAGGAAATGCAAGAGCAAGTGACAGAAGAGTTGCTTGGTCAAAAAATAGAATCCGTCTTAACTGAAATGGATGAATTAATGAAGCAGCAGCCACAATGCTTAAATCGAGCAGTGATGGCGAATGTATTAAGTATCCTTCCTGTATTCTTTAGCAATAGCAATGAAGTGTTAGAATATGCGAAGAGTTCTTTGGAACAATGCAAGAATATCGAAGAAAAGACCGTAGCTATGCGCTTATTATTAAACGAAATGGCGGAATAGGAGCTTTTATATGATAAAATGGTATCCGGATTTGTATTTGGATGAAAAAGCCGAAAAGAAAATAAAGAAGTTAAAAACAAAAATCGAGGAAGGCAAGCTTACAATTAACCTATATTGTGTCTGCCTTGCTACGAATCCAGACAATATTCTGGATATTATGAATACGAATGAACTATTATTTCGTCATTACAGCAATACGACGGTATCCATTGTTGGCCTTGCCTATAGCAGACAGGGTGCTGTTAAATTG
>CALZJY010000248.1 GCA_945787925.1 uncultured Anaerosporobacter sp.
CTATAATCTCGTATGTTAAAGATTTACAAAAGGGGATTTAAAATTTATGAGTATCAAAAAAATCGTGCGCGATTTTATCTTAGCGCTGTTCGCTGGTCTATGCATCGGCGTGGGCGGAACAATGTACCTTACACTAGAGAACAAGATTGCGGGAAGCATTTTCTTTAGTTTCGGTCTAATCGCACTTCTAGTATTTGGCTTCAACCTTTACACTGGTAAAGTTGGTTACATTCTTACAAACAAGCCATCCTATCTTATTGAAGTTTTCGTTACTTGGGTAGGTAACCTTGCAGGTACTTACTTATTTGCCGTATTGGTTCGTCAAACAAGAATCTTCAAGACAATCCAAGAACATGCAGTTCCATTAGTTGAAAAGAAACAAAACGATAACTTAATGAGCTTATTCATCCTTGGAATCTTCTGTGGCTTATTAATGTTCATCGCAGTAGATACGTTCAAGAAATACTACCAAACACAAGGTTTTCTATGTGTCTACTTAGCAGTATTCTGTGTCGTTGTATTCATCTTATCTGGTTACGAACACTGCGTAGCAGATATGTACTACTTCGCATTAGCTGACAAGCTTGGCGCTTGTTTCGTTCCACTTGTAGTAATCACAATTGGCAACACGATCGGCGGAAGCTTAATCACTGCTGCACAATTAATCAATAAAAAATTAGAAGACTAGTTCTTAATATAGAAAATCCGATAGACCGCATATGGCCTATCGGATTTTTTTATAGCAATTTACGAAATGGCTGCAGTAGGATTCCTACGACCTTCATCGCAGCACGCTTCATAAATGGCACGGTTTCTATTTTGATATGGGATGGGGTGATCGATTCCTCCTTGCTGATGATCTGGCTTGCATCCTTCTCTAATGCTTCAAAGTTTGCAGCAAGCTCCTGTGCTAGTTCCTCGCTCCTCACTACCACCATAAGCTCCGTATTTACATAGGTGCTTCTCAAGTCATAATTATAGGAACCGATGATTGCAAGATCGTCATCGATGACTACCGATTTGCCATGATAGGAGGTTCCTCCATTATATTCGTATAAGGAGATTCCGGTTTCTAACACCCTTCCTTTATGAAGCTGGTAATCGGAAGATGCAAAGAAGTTATCTCCATTCTCTACCGAATTGATCATCACCCTCGTCTGTGGCACTCGGCTTGCTACACGTTCTAACACGCCATACATGTAAGAATCGGCCACGATATATGGCGTATGGAGTAGCACCCGTTTCTTTGCCTGCTCCATCAGAAGTTCGAGCTGATACAGCACCTTTGGCTCCTTTCCATAAATTCCGGTATCGCCAGAAAGAAGCGTCACGCTTTTTGTCTCTACGGTTGCCTTCTCGTAGTCATATGGTTCAAACAGTTTTGCCCACTCCTCTTGAAGGCGGACATAATGCTCTTTTAGGTTTTTGACCTGTGCCACTACGGTTTCCCGCTCAACGAGTCCTTCCTTCTTTCCAAAGGTCTTCCCATCTTTGCTGTCCCACATCTGCTCAAAATACGACTCCACTTCATATAAGGAACTTGTCCTATCCTCCGTTCCATGTGCCGTATTGTAAATCAACACTTCCCTGTCGTAGCTTCGGTTTCTTGCAGGATAGTCTCCGATAAAGTAATCGAAGGTATTCCGTCCGCCTAGGATATATCCGATGTCATCTACGACTACATATTTATCATGCATCCTCCCCTGCGTCTTCCATGGAGTCCATGGTCTTAACGGGTTATAAAACCGTACCTCGATATTCGGATGGGTGGACAGGGCATAGAAGAAATCATTCTCATGCATGCGCACCCTTCCGTTCATGCCATCTACAAAAAGAGAGACCTGGACGCCCTCTTCTGCCTTCTGATAGAGAATTGCCGCAAGGTCTGTCGTACTCTTTCCCTCCCGCATATCAAAGGTAGATAGGATGATCCGCTCCTTTGCACATAGAAGCAGGCGTATCCGTTGCTCCCATGCGGAAAGGTTTGTCTCTAACAGCATGGCACGGTCTACGCTTTTCTTATTTTGATACACCTTGTTTAATACAGTCGTGTCTTTCTTTGTCTTTTCTGAAATAGTCTTTGTAACTAAGAAGGGAGCCATTCCTCCCAATCCTATATAGAGGATTGCTACAAGCAGAACGAGTCCACTGTATCCAATCGTTCTCCTGATATATTTGCACATGTGATGCGTCTCCTTTTTTTCCATATCTTTTTCGTGTGTATTAGTATTCCCGTAATATTTCTTCTGATTACGAAAGTTTCTTTATTACCATTGCCTGTAGTGTTTCTTTTGGAATGGTTTTTGGTGCTCTTATGGCTAGCACTTGCTTTCCCTTTTGGGCAGCAATATATTGTTCATACTCATCTTGTGCATAGAGCATTTCATCCATGCCCTCTTGTTCCAATTGCTCTGTCTCTATCCCCTTTTCTAGCCAGAATCCATCGTAAAGGATCGATAACAATCCCTTTCTTTTATTCAAACTACGGAACGCAGGATAATAGACCTCGTCAAGATATTCCCCTTCTTTCCCAAGCTGAAGTTCTGCTGTATATCTGTCTCCTGCATACATCCAATGTTCTTTCGTATACTCTTCATGAAACACCGGCTTTTTAGTACCCTCTTTGATTTCCTGCGCAGTAATAAGAGGAAGATTTGCAACTTGGTCGATCTTCTCCTGACTTGATTTGTTATGAGTCATATAGATTACGCCGACTGCCAGCGTTATGAAACATACGACTTGCAGTAGATTGGTATGGGGGTAGAGCCAACTCTTTTTATGATGAGCCATTCCTCCAAGACGCTCTACTTGCTTTACGTATCTTTTTCCCTGTAGATAGTTTACAACATTGAACAGTGCAAAAATTCCAAAGCATAGCCCGTTTAATTGAAACGCAACGTCCCTATTCCCCAAGTCATAGTTTACCCATACCCCTGGTGCATTGCTGCTAATCAACTCACCTGCCTGTAAAAAGAATACTATTGCTAATATGACCTGCATCCAACGTATTGACATATCTTTCTCTTTCCACTCTGTCTTCTCTAGTTCTGTAAAATACTCTTCGGATGGATGATACCTTGTCTTCGCCATAAGGAGATACTTCTCATAACTTAGCTTCAGGATGTCCCATCCAGCCTCTCGGTAACGCTGCTCCTGTTCCTTGAATGCGTTCTTATGAAAATAAAGCAGGCGATACTCCATTTCCTCTGGTTCTCCTTCTTCAAATACATAATAAAAGGATTTTACCTCTTTTAAGAACCACCCCTTCTTCGCCATGGAAGAAAGCCAGCCCTCTAGCTTCGCTGGCGCACTTTCCTCTACAAACCACACCTTCTTTACACGCCTTGTTCCTTCTTTCCTCATATATGTACTTCCTTTCTTCTAGTATGTAGCTCATTTTCCATGCCCTACCCACATCTTATCCTATTTATATCGTTCATACCAGTTTTTTATCTTTCATTCTACATGAAATCATTCTAAAATACATCCCATTTGTGTTTCGATTGTTTATAATTATGGTATCAATCAAGATGGAGGAACGACTATGAACGTTGTCATTGCTATAGATTCATTAAAAGGAAGCCTTTCTAGCATGGAAGCTGGAATGGCAATTAAAGAAGGGATTAGAAGAGTGCACAAAGATGCCTCTGTCACGATCCGGCCCCTTGCAGACGGTGGTGAAGGTACGGTAGATGCCTTAGTAGAAGGTATGAATGGCACTCG
>CALZJY010000249.1 GCA_945787925.1 uncultured Anaerosporobacter sp.
AAATCGATACAGTGCCAAAAGAAGAAATTTTATCCTTTATTGCAGCATATAAAGAATTATACGACTTTAAAGAGATTATCCCAGTATCTGCATTAAAAGGTGAAAATAAAGAGAATCTTTTAAAAGAGATCATGAGATATCTTCCAGTTGGTCCACAATACTATGATGAAGATACGATTACAGATCAACCAGAGCGACAAATCGTTGCAGAATTAATTCGTGAGAAAGCACTTCGCTTATTAAGTGATGAAATCCCACACGGTATTGCCGTATCGATCGACTCCATGAAAGAAAGAAACCATGGAAAGCTCATCGATATTCAGGCTACGATCGTATGTGAACGTGATTCCCACAAAGGAATCATCATCGGCAAGAAAGGTGCGATGTTAAAACGAATCGGTACAGATGCTCGTTATGAGATCGAACGCTTACTTCAAACACAAGTAAATCTTCAAATCTGGATCAAAGTAAAGAAAGACTGGAGAGACAGTGATTTCTTATTGAAAAACTACGGCTATAACAAGAGAGACGTTTAGTCGTTGGCAGCAAGCCTCTTGTTCTGACTGGGTCCAGAAATATGCCTGCCAAAGAATAGAAGTTCTATTTTAGGGAATACTAGTGTTAAGCGTTGGTATAAATTATGAGGGAATACGAGCGCCCACATATTAATAGGGGAATATTTGAGAAGGACAGACAAACGGGATACCCAATGTCTCCATTCAGAAAAGAGGTTTGTATGGATAACAGTTATTTATGGAAACAGTTTGAAGCATCCGGAAATATTACTGATTACTTAAAGTATACTGCATGCACATCAGAGGATGAGGGGCAGTATAAAACCAAGGAGGGAAAACGTGGTGGTGACACAGAGTACGGTAACTGGAATGGTGTTGGCCGCCATGCCAGTTGGTGATTATGATAAGAGATTGGTGATTTTAACGAAGGAAAAAGGAAAAATTACGGCATTTGCAAAGGGCGCTAGGAAACCAAATAGCGCCTTACTTGCATGCTCTCAACCATTTGTATTTGGAGAGTTTTCCTTATATGCAGGAAGAAGTTCCTATAGCATAACAAATGCGGAAATCTCCAACTATTTTCCGGAAATCAAAGAAGATTTAGAAGCAGTCTCTTATGGTTGCTATTTTTGTGAACTCGTAGAACATGTAACAAGAGAAAATAATGACGAGATGGAAGTGCTAAAGCTGCTCTATCAGACATTGCGAGCATTAGGAAAGGCCTCCATTCCGAATAAATTGATCCGATACATATTTGAGTTGAAGATTATGAGCATCAATGGCTATACTCCTCAAGTATTTGAATGTGTATCTTGCGGTACGACGGAAAATGTGCATCTATTCAGCTTCCTAAAGGGTGGCCTGGTATGCCAAAACTGCAAGCAGGGTGCAGGAGACTTGATCGGTATGGACGGTTCCACCCTATATACGATGCAGTTCATCATTTTGACACCGGTAGAAAAGCTATATACGTTTGCGGTAAGCGATCAAGTGCTAAAAGAGTTAAAGCGGTTCATGGATCGTTATATGAAACGAATGGTAGACACAAGGTTCAAGTCATTAGAAATTCTAGAAATGTTATAAAAGAGGAAACAACTTCAAATAATCATTGAAAATATCCTAGATATTAGATAAAATGATAAAAGGTTTTTGTTTACAAACAAACAAATTCGCATATTTTGCGAATTGCGAAATAAATAAAACAACAGTTACGAAAGGTTGACGCAAATGGAAAAATCAATGGAAAAAATCGTCGCATTGGCGAAAGCAAGAGGTTTCGTATATCCAGGTTCTGAAATCTATGGTGGTTTAGCAAACACTTGGGATTACGGTAACTTAGGTGTAGAACTTAAAAACAACGTAAAAAAAGCTTGGTGGAAAAAATTCATCCAAGAAAATCCACACAACGTAGGTGTTGACTGCGCGATCTTAATGAACCCACAAACATGGGTAGCATCAGGACATTTAGGAAGTTTCTCTGATCCATTAATGGATTGTAAAGAATGTCGTGAAAGATTTAGAGCAGATAAATTAATCGAAGATTATATGCAAGAAAACGGAATCGAAATCGAAGGTTCTGTAGATGCTTGGTCTAACGAAGAAATGGCTGCTTATATCGATGAAAAAAATATCTGTTGTCCAAGCTGTGGAAAACACAACTTTACAGACATCCGTCAGTTCAACCTTATGTTCAAAACATTCCAAGGGGTTACAGAAGATGCGAAAAATACAGTTTACTTAAGACCTGAAACAGCACAAGGTATCTTCGTAAACTTCAAAAACGTACAAAGAACATCTAGAAAGAAAATCCCATTTGGTATCGGCCAAATCGGTAAATCATTCAGAAACGAAATTACTCCAGGTAACTTCACATTCCGTACAAGAGAATTTGAACAAATGGAATTAGAATTCTTCTGTGAACCAGATACAGATTTAGAATGGTTCGAATACTGGAGAAGCTTCTGTATCAACTGGTTACAAACATTAGGTATCAAAGAAGACGAAATGCGTGTACGTGACCATGATCAAGAAGAATTATCCTTCTACTCAAAAGCAACAAGCGACATCGAATTCAAATTCCCATTTGGTTGGGGTGAATTATGGGGAATCGCAGACCGTACAAACTACGATCTTTCCAAACATCAAGAAGTATCTGGCGAAGATATGAGCTACTTCGATGACCAAAAGAACGAAAAATATGTTCCTTATGTAATCGAACCATCTCTTGGTGCAGACCGTGTAACATTAGCATTCTTATGCCAAGCATATGATGAAGAAGAAATCGGCGAAGGTGATGTAAGAACAGTACTTCACTTCCACCCAGCATTAGCACCAGTAAAAATCGGTATCTTACCATTATCCAAAAAATTAGCTGGTCCTGCAGAAGAAATCTATGCAATGCTAAGCAAAGAATACAACTGTGAATACGATGACAGAGGAAATATCGGTAAACGTTATAGAAGACAAGATGAAATCGGTACTCCATTCTGTATCACATATGACTTTGATTCTGAAGAAGACAAAGCAGTAACAGTTCGTGATAGAGATACAATGGAACAAGAACGCGTTAAGATTGAAGACTTAAAAGCTTACTTTGCTAAGAAATTTGAATACTAATTCGGATCAACCTAGAGTAAAGGCTTAGGAGGAGAATCAGATGGAAATTATTCAATTTTGCAGAGGCTCCAAGAAACTAGCAATCAAATACCGTTACTATGTAAAATACAAGATGATGGTGGCACTATGTATCATAGTGCCCATCATCATTTTTATGTTGGAACAAAAAAATGTGATCCATTTAGGAAAGGTCAGAACCAGTACGATGATTTTAGCAATTGGCTTAATCATTTGGCTGGCTGTGTTAATAGTGGGATTTATGGGATTTGGAAAGATTGACGCACTCTCTTATCAAATCTTTGGAATCACCTCAGAACATAAGCTTGTACATTTTTATTTCAAGGATATGCTTCGAGATGGAAAGGTCGTATTGCATTTCAAGCCATATCATAAAAAGTCCACGAAGTTAGAATATATTGATGTCATAAAGAAAAAAGAGGAGATTATCAAGGATGAAAACTTTGAAGAATATCTCTGTACCTTATGCAACGACCCAAGCGTACAGAAACAAAGTGACATTTTATTCGAGGTAATGGACGATGTTAAAATTGTCAGAAACACAAGAAAATACATTGAAATAAAATACACA
>CALZJY010000250.1 GCA_945787925.1 uncultured Anaerosporobacter sp.
AAGACATATGATACGGAGAAATTATTTTTATTATTTCACAATTACTTATATGGTGGAAATGCGAGCAAGCATAAGAATTGCATTCCATAACATCTTTGGTTATAATACCACTGAAGCAGAAAGGAGTAAGAGGCGATGGATAATTTTTTATTTCATGCGGGCACGAAGATTTATTTTGGAAAAGGTGAGATTAAGAACCTTGCCCAAGAGATACATACGTATGGCACCAATGTTTTACTTGTATATGGTGGCGGGAGCATAAAGAAAAATGGAATTTATGATCAGGTGATCAGTCTATTGTCGGATTGTAATGTAATAGAGCTTCCTGGCATAGAACCAAATCCAAGAATCGAAACTGTTCGTAATGGGGTAACCCTTTGTAAGAAAAATCGAATCGATGTCATTTTGGCGGTTGGCGGTGGCAGTGTCATTGACTGTTCCAAAGTCATTGCGGCAGGAATGTATTATGACGGAGATGCTTGGGATCTTGTTACAACACCAGC
Source organism: uncultured Anaerosporobacter sp. (assembly GCA_945787925.1). Taxonomy (GTDB): domain Bacteria; phylum Bacillota; class Clostridia; order Lachnospirales; family Lachnospiraceae; genus KM106-2. The sequence continues at coordinate 504 of CALZJY010000250.1, forward strand.
AAAGATTAAAAAAGTACTGCCGATTGTTACTGTGCTTACCATGGCAGGAACTGGTTCTGAAATGAATAAGAATGCGGTAATCAGTGATATGAAAACGAATCAAAAGCTTGGTACGGCATCCAATGAGATGATTCCGAAGGTATCCATTTTAGATCCGCAGTATTTGTATACACTTCCAGCAAAGCAGACAGCAGCAGGAACGGCGGACATCATGTCTCATATCTTTGAAAATTATTTTAAGGAAGACGAAACGGCATTCGTGCAAGATGCATTTGCCGAGGGACTGTTAAGAAGTTGTATTAAGTATTGTCCGATTGCCCTAAAAGAACCGGAAAATTACGAGGCGAGAGCGAACCTTATGTGGTCGAGTACCCTTGCACTCAATGGTTTAGTTGGAGCAGGTAAGGCAGGTCCTTGGATTTGTCATCCGATTGAACACGAACTCAGTGCTTTTTATGATATTACTCATGGAGTTGGATTGGCAATTGTAACTCCAAGATGGATGCGTCATATCTTAAACGAAAAAACAGTCGAAAAATTTGCACAATACGGTAAGAATGTATGGGGAATTGCAGAGGAGGATTCCTTTGTATGCGCAAACAAGGCGATCGATTGCACAGAGCAATTTTTCCGTGATTGTGGAATCCCAATGACGCTTTCTGAACTTGGCATTAACGACACTCATTTTGAGAAAATGGCAGAAAAAGCAGTACGAATTGGTGGACTAGAGAATGCCTTTGTTCCTCTAAAACAGAGGGATGTTGTCGAAATTTTACAGAAATGTTTATAGTTGAATCGTGAAAATGGTTATGCTATAATAGTGAAAATTTACTACGGAGGACGAGCACAGTGAAGACAGTAATCAAAAACGGTCATGTATTAGATCCGTTAACAAATAGTAACGAAGTAATGGACATACTTTTAGTCGATGGAACCATCGCAAAAGTAGGAAAAGAGTTGCAAGAGGAAGCAGACAAGGTTATTGATGCTACAGGAAAGTACGTTATGCCTGGCTTTATCGATCTCCATGTTCATCTTAGAGATCCTGGGTTAGAGTATAAGGAGACAATCGAGACTGGTGCGAGGGCAGCAGCCCATGGAGGGTTCACTACGATCTGTGCCATGCCAAATACAAAGCCAGCAACAGATTGTGCAGAAGTAGTGTCTTATATTGTGGAGAAGGCAAAGAAATTAGAACTTGTCAACGTGCTTCCAATTGGAGCGATTACAGTAGGACAAGATGGAGTGGAACTTGCTGATTTTGCAGCCATGAAAGAGGCTGGGATTTGTGCGATTAGTGAGGATGGAAAGTCTGTCATGTCAACGGATTTATACATGGAGGCAATGAAACAGGCAGCAGCGTTAGGTCTTCCTGTATTAGCACATTGTGAGGATCGTCCACTCGTACGTGGCGGCGTAATGAATGCGGGAAAAAAAGCAGAGGAATTCGGCTTAAAAGGAATTACCAATGCAGTGGAAGATGTGATTGTAGCAAGGGATATCCTAATGGCAAAAGAAGCCGGATGCCAGTTGCATTTATGCCACTGTAGCACAGCGGACAGCGTGCGTCTTGTGAAGTTAGGAAAAGAGATGGGGGTAGCCCTTTCTGCTGAAGTATGTCCTCATCATTTTGCAATGACGGACGAAGAGATTACTAGAAATCATGGAGATTTTAAAATGAATCCTCCTCTTCGTGGGAAGAAGGATGTGGAAGCATTGATTACAGGGCTTTCGGATGGAACGATGGAAGCAATCGCAACCGATCATGCACCACATGGATGGGAGGAAAATAATCAGACAATGGATAAGGCGCCATTTGGAATTGTTGGGCTAGAGACAGCATTTGCCCTTACCATGACAAAACTTGTTGTACCAGGAAAGATTACTCCAATGCAAATGGTAGAACGATTAAGTACGGCTCCAGCAAAGATTCTTGGCTTGAACAAAGGCGGAATCAAGGAGGGAATGGATGCAGATTTAGTAATTGCAGACTTAGAGAAACAGACAGTAATTGATCGAACTACATTTTTCTCAAAAGGACGAAATACTCCATTTGATCAAATGCCTGTCATAGGTGAGGTCGTTACAACAATTTGTAATGGCAAAGTTGTATATTCCAAATAAGGTTTAACAAAAGAAAGGATGTCACAGAAATGATTAACAAGTTAGTAAAGAAAATTGAAGCAAATAAAGCACCAATCGTAGTAGGTCTAGATCCTAAATTAGATTTTATCCCAGAGCATATCAAACAAAAAGCATTTGCAGAAAAAGGTGAAACACTTGCAGGTGCAGCAGAAGCAATTTGGCAATTTAACAAAGGAATCATTGATGCGACTCACGACTTGATTCCAGCAGTAAAACCTCAAATTGCGATGTATGAGCAGTTTGGCGTGGAAGGTGTCATCGCGTTCAAAAAAACAGTAGATTACTGTAAAGAAAAAGATTTGGTAATCATTGGCGATATTAAGCGTGGGGATATCGGATCTACATCCGAAGCATATGCGATTGGTCATTTAGGCAAAGTGCAAGTAGGAAGCAATAGGATTGCTCCATTTGATGAAGATTTCGTGACTGTAAATCCATATCTTGGTTCTGACGGAATCGACCCATTCGTAAAAGTTTGCAAGGAAGAGAATAAGGGGATCTTCGTACTTGTAAAAACATCGAATCCTTCTAGTGGAGAATTCCAAGATCGTTTGATCGATGGAAAGCCATTATACGAAATCGTAGGACAAAAGGTGGATGAATGGGGTTCTGAGTGTATGGGAGATAGCTATAGCTATGTTGGTGCCGTTGTTGGTGCAACTTACCCTGAAATCGGAAAAGTGCTTCGTGAAATCATGCCTAAGGCATATATCCTAGTACCTGGATACGGCGCACAAGGCGGAAAAGGTTCTGACCTTGTTCATTATTTCAACAAAGACGGTTTAGGGGCAATCGTTAACTCCTCTAGAGGAATCATTGCAGCGTATAAACAACCAGGATATGAGAAGTTTGGAGAAGAAGCATACGCAGATGCTTCTAGACAAGCGGTTCTTGCAATGAAAGAAGATATCATGAATGCGATCGTGAACAAATAGAAAAAGAACGGAAGAGAAGCCAGGCAGTGGAATGTCTGGCTTTTTCTTTTGCTTTTTCAAATAAAAAAGTAATTTCGTGAATTTTTACCCTTGAATTAAGTCAAAATATAAGATATAATGATGAAAA
>CALZJY010000251.1 GCA_945787925.1 uncultured Anaerosporobacter sp.
TGTTGCGATCATCTCCATCAAGCATCCAGACCCACAGTTCGAAGGACAGACAAAGACGAAGCTTGGTAACAGCGATGCCAAGAGTGCCGTAGATGATATCTTCAGCACCGAAGTACAACGCTATTTAGATAAGAACGTAGAAGTATTAAAGGCAATCCTTGAAAACTCCTTAAAATCCTATAACGCAAGAAAGGCTTCCGACAAGGCAAGAACTGCGGTATTAAAACAGTTAAATGACAACGATGCCAAAAGCAAGCTTGCAAGCTGTTCTTCTAAGAAACCAGAAGAATGCGAAGTCTATATCGTCGAAGGGGATTCTGCCGGTGGTACTGTAAAGACTGCGAGAAATCGTAGAACCCAGGCCGTACTTCCATTACGTGGTAAGATCCTAAACGTAGAAAAAGCAACGCTTGAAAAGATCTTAGTAAATAATGAAATCAAGTCCATGATTGCAGCACTTGGCTGTGGAATCGGTGATGAATTCGATATTACCAAATTAAAATATGATAAGATCATCATCCTTACCGATGCCGATGTCGATGGTGCGCATATCAGTACGTTATTATTAACATTTTTCTATCGTTTTATGCCAGAGCTTATCATGGCTGGAAAGATCTATCGAGGGCTTCCACCACTATATCGTGTGGAATATGAAAAGCAAGGGAAATCCCGTAAGACGAAACATATGGAATACCTATATAACGATTTCGAACTTGAAAAGTTCCGCCGCATCGAAGGCAATAAGATCATTGCATTACAACGTTACAAAGGGCTTGGTGAAATGGATGCCCATCAGTTATGGGAAACGACTCTTGACCCAGAACAACGTCAGTTAGCAAGAATCGAGATTACCGATACGGTAGAAGCCGATGAAATCACTTCCACCCTTATGAGCAGCAACGTTCCTCCAAGACGTGCGTTCATCATGGAAGAAGCCCAATATGCCAAACTAGATATTTAGGAAAGGATTATAGATATGAGCAATACGGATAACTTTATCACGATTGATTTCTCAGAAGAAATGAGAAACTCCTACCGTGATTATGCCATGAGCGTTATCATCGCCCGTGCCCTTCCAGATGTAAGGGACGGTCTAAAACCAGTACAGCGAAGAATCCTGTATGCAATGCAGGAGCTTGGCTTACAACCTGAAAAACCACATAGAAAGAGTGCACGTATCGTCGGTGATACGATGGGTAAATACCACCCACATGGAGATAGCTCCATCTACGAAGCCTTAGTACGTATGACGGAAGATTACTCGTTATCCATTCCTCTAGTAGATGGCCACGGTAACTTCGGTTCCATCGATGGTGACAGCGCGGCTGCCATGCGTTATACCGAAGCAAGATTAAGCAAAGGTGCCTTAACTCTTCTTAACAACTTAGACAAAGGCCTTGTAGACTTTATGCCAAACTTCGATGACAGCGAAAAAGAACCAGTCGTACTTCCTGCAACGATTCCAAACTTACTAATCAATGGTACGACTGGTATCGCGGTTGGTATGGCCACAAACATCCCACCACACAATCCTTGCGAAGTCATTGATGGTGTGATTGCCTACATGGACAAGAAAAACATCAGCATTCCAGAGCTTATGAACTATATCAAGGCTCCTGACTTCCCAACCGGCGGTATCATTACGAACGAGGAAGAAATCCTCTCCATGTATGAATGCGGCGAAGGCAAGATCAAGATCCGTGCAAAGCACGAAGTAGAAAAAGGGGAAAACGGAAGAAACAACATCATCATTACGGAAATCCCTTATACCGTTGCCGGTAATAAGACAAAGCTTGTGGAAACCCTTGTAAACCTGATGAAGGACAAGGTATTTGATGAGATTTACGATGTACGCGACGAATCTAGTAAGGAAGGAATCCGTATCGTAATCGAAGTAAAAAAAGACCGTGATATCAACAACCTATTAAACGGCTTATATAAAAAGACTGCATTAGAAGATACATACAGCATGAATCTCCTTGCAGTCAAAGACCAACAGCCAATCGTATTCAATTTAAAATCCTTAATCGAAGAATTCGTATTCTTCCAAGAAGAACTTTATACAAAGGAATACAACTATTTATTAGAAAAAGCCAATAAGAGATTAGAAATCGTAAATGGTTTGATCAAAGCCATCGACGTAATCGACCTAATCATCGAAATCTTACGCGGCAGTTCTTCCATCAAGCAAGCAAGAGCCTGCTTGATCTATGGAGACACTTCCGACATCCGCTTTAAGAGCGAACATTCCAAAAAGCTTGCTGCTACTCTCGACTTCTCGGAACGCCAGGCAGAAGCCATTCTTACGATGCAGCTTAGCAAGTTAATTGGATTGGAAATTCAAAAGCTTCATGAAGAAAAAGAATCCTTGCTTTCTAATATCACAGAATACCGCTTAATCTTAAGCGACGAACGTGAACTTAGAAAAGTCATCAAGGCAAGACTTCGTTCCTATAAGAAGCTATTCCCTGCAGAACGTAAAACACTTCTTCACAACGTAGAAAAAGTGGAATACAAAGAGGAAGTGAAGATTGAAGATATCTATGTCCTGATCGATCGTTTCGGTTATACGAAGTCCGTCGATACGACAAGCTATAACCGTGCACAACAGGAAACATTAAAAGAATATCCTCACAAGGTATTGATGAAGAATACCGACAAGCTTTGCTTATTCACTGCAGAAGGAAACATGTATCAAATCAAAGCCTCTGCCATTCCGAAAGGCAAGCTAAAAGAAAAAGGGGTCTTATTACAATCCCTATGTAAGATTCAAAAAGAAGACGTATTATTATATACCGGATTCGAACAGCTCTTTGAATGCCAGTTACTATTTGCTACAAAGAATGGTTATGTAAAACGAGTATCTGGTGCAGAATTTGAAACGAACCGCTCCATGATCAGTGCCACGAAATTAGAAGATGGAGACTTCGTGGCAAGCGTTGTAATGCTTCATGCAGACGATGTGCTTGCAACTGACCGCAAGGTCGTTATGTTAACAGAAAAAGGAACTAGCCTTGGCTATAACTTAGAAGAAATTTCAGAACTTAAGAAAACAGGACGTGGCGTAAAAGGGATCGCCCTCGATCCGAAAGACCATGTATGCTACGTAAATGTATTCACACCACAAGACGAAACATTCGTATATAACGATGAAACATTAAGCGTACGAAAAGTACGAAACCGCAAACGTGGTGCCAAAGGCCAGAAAGCAAACTTAAAAACGGAAGGCTAATCCCCAAAAGAGGTAGGAGTATGCGTACTCCTACCTCTTTTTTATTACTCTTTTTATCCCTGGGTTCGAAGTGTCTGAAGCTTTTGCAAGGTCTCCTCATACTCCTTCTCTAAAGCTCCCTTTTCTTTTTCCATCGATAAGCGGCTAATCAGTTCCACCATCCGCATTTCTAATGCCTGGAGTTCCATATGGCGTTTTTCTTCCTCTGCGGTACGGAACGAACGATTCTTATACTCCTCCATCGTACCGTTATATACCGTCACATGCCCCTTGTCTACCATGATGAGACTGGTAGCAATGGCATCTAAGAAGGCTTCCTCATGGCTGACCACAAGCACCGTTCCCTCATACTCCCGAAGCACCTCGGTAACCGCTTCTACCGATGGCATGTCTAAATAGTTCGTCGGCTCGTCTAACAGCAGCACGTTGGCATCCGAAACTGA
>CALZJY010000252.1 GCA_945787925.1 uncultured Anaerosporobacter sp.
CGAATCGAAGGTTATACGTAAATGCCCAGATGCCAGTGGGGCGAGTTATGGCAAGGGGGATGGCCATAGCGCTTACTGCGGTGTTCAAACGGCAGTTTAAAAAGAAGGGAATCGACTATAAGCAAACGTCTCCGTATCTGACGGAATAGAAAAAGAGTATCTGCACCAGCGTGTGCGGATACTCTTTTCGTTTCTAAAAAATTATGCCATATCAATTTTATTAACTAACGTTGCAATGGCTTGGTCTCCAGTTACATTACAAGCAGTACCGAAACTGTCTTGAGAGAAATGAAGGGAGATGATCAGCTGCTGCATCGGTTCGGTAAATCCAAGTAAGGAGGAGATTAATCCAAGTGCTGCCATAACGCCGCCTCCAGGAACGCCAGGAGCAGCTACCATAGTAATGCCCAGCATGAAGATGAATGGCGTGAACATTGCAAGATCAGGTGTGAAACCGTTGGCAAGCATGATTCCCATTGCACCGATTACAAGGCAGATCGTATCACCAGCAAGGTGGATCGTTGCCCCAAGTGGGATAACGAAGTCAGCGATATCGCCCTTGATTCCATTTTGTTTCGCGCAGCGAAGGTTGACTGGAATCGTAGCCGCACTGGATTGTGTGCCGAGTGCAGTGAAATAGGCTGGGAATAGGTTGCTAAGCTTAGCAACTTGGTTTTCCTTTGTCGCAACGGAGGCAACTACGAATTGAAGTAGGATATAACCCCATTGGAATACTAAGATTAAAAGGAAAAGCTGTAAGAACATTTTTACCGTAGCAAGCAGTTCTCCCTGTGCAGCAATCGAACAGAATAGACCTGCGATATGCACTGGAATCAAAGGGATGATGACTTTGTTTAATGTCATGCTGATGATGCTTTGTAGGTCATGGATGCATTTGTTGAGGGCACTAGTTTCGCTGTTTGCCATACCAAGTCCGAGTAGGAACGCAAGGACTAGCGCCGTCATAACGCCGAAGATAGGTTCCACGTTGATTTCGAAGAAAGTAGGGAACGTACTCGCGGTTACTTCGGAAGCTGTAATCGGCTGGATTAAGGATGGAAGTACCAGTTTTCCAGCAAAAAAGGCAGCAAATCCAGCAATGATTGTAGAAAGGTAAGCGAATAATAAGGTGATTCCGAATAACTTGTTCGCTTTCTTTCCTAAGTCAGCAAGTCCCACGGATACGAAGGATACGATTAACAGTGGGATGATAAAACTTAAAAAGGTAGAAAACAAAGTAGTGAATGTCGCAAATAGACGGACTACGCTTATGAAGAAGCCGGTGTTTTCAATATGTAATAGTGTTCCGAGGGATCCGATTAAGATACCGGATAGGATGCCTAGTAATAGTTTGGCTAATAGGCCGAATTTTAATTGTTTCATAGTTGTCTTTCCTCCATAGATTGTCCGTGAGTAACGGACGTTAGTGTTCATGTCAGAGACATTGGTGTTATAATACCAAATAATACTAAAGATGTAAAGTCGAAAAATAAAATAATTTTAATATAAATACCGAAAAATGAAAAATACAGAGAGAAGTTTCAGTTGTCTTTCGCAAATAGTTTCAATAAAATAGATAGTGAGTAAAATAAGGAGAAAAATAAACAATGTTATCTTTAGTAGTTAATGTATAGTAAGTTAAATAATAAATATATCCTAATAAACTCAGTAAATATAAGGGTTTGTTAGGATATATCATTGTAAAGTATGTGTACCTTAAAAATTGAATATTAAATAATTATTATACAGTAGAATAATGCTTGAACATATGTTCTGTTGATGGTAAAATATAAAGTAATAAGAGGTATTTTAACATTATAGACATATCGTAAATGTATTGGAGGTATTTGATACATGGAACTACATGTTATAGAACGTAAAGGAAGGGAGACAGTTGTTCTACTGGATAATGAGATGAGAATTGTAAAGCCAGTGTATGACTATCTGAAATTCCAAAGACAAAAGGATAAGGCTCTTAATACACTAAAGGCAAGTGGAAGTGATTTACTATTGGGAGTTTCTTAATGATAACGGATATGAGTACGACAAGGTTACACCTAAAATGATAGCTGAGTTTATAGACTATCTCAGAGCATCAGATGATGATGTAATCGCACTGGGTAAGGAAAGCAAGAGAACGAATAGAACCATCAATCGTATATTAAGTACAATTCATATGTTTTATCAGTTTGAAGCAGATATGCAGGAAATAGATAATCCTATCCTAATGCATGATGTAAACAGACCTTTTAATGCTTTCAAGGGAATCTTGGAGCACGCAAAGTCTGATAACAAAACAAAGCAGTCTATCTTCAAGGTCAAGGAAAGCAATTACAAGATAAACCTTGTTACGGATGATGAAATGGAACGGTTTTTAAGCCGATTAGACAAGCGTAGAGACATTCTTTTATATAAGATGCTCTATCTTACAGGTGCAAGAATACAAGAGGTTTTAGACCTAGAAATAGAGTCTGTTCCTGTACCAGATATGTCACAGGCAGTTGGTTGTTTTCAACAGATCAAGTCAAAAGGCAAGACCAGGGATTTATATGTACCTATGTCACTTATACAGGAACTGGATGATTTCATTTTTGAAGAAAGAAACCTTATTGATACAGACCATAGTTATATCTTTGTATCAGAGCAGAAAAGACAGCTTGGCAAACAGCTTACCTATCGTGCAGCATATGACAAGCTTAAAAAGGTACAGGAAGAAATCGGTGTGGATTTTAACTTCCACGATTTAAGACATACCTTCTGCTCCAACCTCGTACAGTCTGGGATGGATGTAAGTGTTGTAAGAATGATTATGGGGCATGAGCATCTTTCTACTACTCAGAAGTACACACATCTCTCTAATCCGTACATTGAGGACAGTCTTTCAAGGTATTGGAATCAGAGTACATTGATTGGAGGTGACTCTGATGGCAAGTAGACCAATTGGTGATGTATGGAACATCGTTGATAACGATACGGATTCGCAGCACTTTGGAAGAAACTTCAAGTTTGATTTTTCTTATATTTCGAGCGAAGAAATCAAGGATGTTGTAAAAGATTATGTTTGGCAGAATTACAGAGTTGGAAATAAGGTATTAAAGCGATTGTATGATGAAATACAGAATTATTTCAAATGGTTCTCAATGTTTGCAGAAGCTAATAGAATTGTTTCGCTAAAAGAATTAGATAATGTAAATATAAATGGTTTCGTGTCTTTTCTACATACAACTATTGCTCCACGAACAAAGAAACCATTAGCTTATACATCACAGAAAATAGCACTTGATACATTAAAATCTATCATTCGTTGGTGTCAGCTTCACAGGCCTAATGATGTACCTACAACAGAAATCTTTACAGGAAATGAGTATATCGGTGTTAATCGTAAACTTAAAATCGACTTTATTCCAGATGATGTTGTAGCACAGATAAATGAGGCTCTTAAAAAAGAAGAAAATCCATATCTAAAGTATGGCATTATCATTCTTCAATCGACAGGAATGCGTATTGGAGACCTCTTAAAACTTCGTATTGACTGCATTAAGCCACATTTGATTAGTGGGTATACAATCGAGTGGACTCAGCACAAAGGACGCAAGGATAAGGCTCCTATGCCTGTCAGAAGTGAATGTGTTGCAGCAATAGAGAAACTTATTGAGATTACAGC
>CALZJY010000253.1 GCA_945787925.1 uncultured Anaerosporobacter sp.
AAAGAAGAAGAATGCCTTGGCGGAGCAATCAGAAGAGATTGATAGTGTGGATACGCTTAGCGGAGATGGTAATGAGCTTGGTTTGACATCGAAATCTTTCGTTTTAATGGAAGCATCCACAGGAGAGATTTTACTACAGCGAGATAAGGATTTAAAAATGGAACCTGCAAGCATTACGAAGATTATGACACTGATTTTGATATTTGAAGCATTAGACGCAGGCAAGATTAAATTAACGGATACTGTAACAGTAAGCGATCATGCAGCCAGCATGGGAGGAAGCCAGGTATATCTAGAGCCAAATGAAACACAAACCGTAGAGACGATGATCAAATGTATCAGTATCGCCAGCGCAAATGATGCTTGTGTGGCTATGTCTGAGTTTATTGCAGGATCCGAACCTGAATTTGTAGCTAGAATGAATGCCAAGGCAAAAGAACTTGGAATGAAGAATACGACGTTTGAAAATTGCTGTGGTCTAGATGATTCTACAACGAACCATATGTCAACGGCATATGATGTAGCACTGATGTCTAGAGAGTTGATTACGAAACATCCACAGATTTCAAAATATGCAACGACATGGATGGATACCTTTACTCACGTTACGAAAAAGGGAGAAAGCGAGTTTGGATTAACGAATACAAACAAATTGGTTCGTAGCTATAATGGAATTACAGGATTAAAGACAGGATCCACCTCCAAAGCTAAATATTGTCTTTCTGCTACAGCAAAGAGAAATGGAATGGACTTAATCGCAGTCGTAATGTGTGCACCAGAACCAAAGACTCGTTTTAAAGAAGCAGCAGCATTATTAGACTTTGGATTTGCAAATACCAGTATTTATTCGGATGATCATAAGAACTTGATGCTTGACCCTCTTCCAGTAGAAAATGGAGCAAGTGAGCATGTAGAAATTGCTCCAGCAAAGCCATTTTCTTATGTATGCTTAAAGGGGAAGGATCCTTCAACAATTAAGAGGGAAGTTTTGATTAAAGAGAATGTGAAAGCTCCAGTAAAACAGGGAGCAGAACTTGGTATGATCCTATATAAGATTGACAATCAGGAAATTGGTCGTGTGCCAATCATAGCAAAACAAGAGGTTCGTGAGATGACATATAAAGATTGTTTTATCCGATTAGTCAAACGGTACTTCTTAGTACATTAGATAGATGGGAGTAAAAGCAGGGAAATGCTTTTGCTCCCTTGTTATGTTACTTATCATTCTCATATTTCTTTACGTTGACTTTACTTGTTATTTTAGCTATCATAAGAGAATGAGTCTTAGTATGTATGTAGGAAAGGATAGTTTGAATGATAGTTCAGATACTAATAGCAATTGTAATCGTGATTGCGGTCGCGGCAATTGGGCTAACATGTTATTTTGTTAGTGAGAATAAGAAGTTTAGGGTGACTACGTATCAGATTGAGGATAGTAAGATTCCTGAGGCTTTTCGAGGAACCAGGTTTGTATTTCTTACGGATCTCCATAACTGGGTATATGGGGAAGAGAATGAACCATTGCTTCAGGCAATTGAAAAGGCAGATCCAGATTATATATTAATCGGTGGGGACATGATCGTGAAAGGTCCTGAGTTTAATGGGAGTGTTGCCATTGATTTTATTATGCAGCTAGTAACAAGATATCCAGTATTTTATTCTTTCGGGAACCATGAGCTTAGAATAAGCAAGCTTCCTGAGACGAAGGATACTTCCTATCAGGAGTTTATTCATACATTAAAAAGTGTTGGAGTGACCTTTCTTTTGGATGATCAAGTTACTCTTGAAAGGGAAGGCGAACGAATTGATATTATTGGATTAAATCTTTCAGAAAAGCATTATAGAAAATTTTCAAAGAATGCATTGACGGCAAAAGAGATTGAAAGCCATATTGGTGCCGCAAGAAAAGAAGATTATACAATCCTTCTCGCACATAATCCGAGATACTTTGAGGAATATGTCGATTGGGGAGCAAATCTTGTGCTTAGCGGACATGTCCATGGGGGCATGATTGTTCTTCCTTGGATCGGAGGCGTGATTTCTACACAGGGAACGTTATTTCCAAAGTATGATTTTGGGGAATTTAAGTATAAGTCCTCGAAAATGATTGTATCACGTGGGTTAGGAAATCATACAATTAAGATTCGATTCAACAACCGTGCAGAATTGGCGGTAATTACCCTTATGTAATGTAGGTTTTACTTGCGTAACATAAGAAAGATTAGTACAATGAAAAAGGAATAAAAAGTAAGTCACTGAGGATAAAATCATGGAATGGATGATTCAAATGGTTGCGGCAATTTCTGCAGCAGCGTTGGTTATGGTTTTACACGAGTTGCCAAAGGCAATCGTCTATCATATTACATCAAGAAGAAAAGTCCCAATAAGTTCGGTGTTTCATATTTCCCAATACATTGACTTGGTTGGGGTATTGTGTTGTGTGGCCACAGGCGCGGGTTTTTCTAAGCCATATCGATATAAGATTGAAACAAAACGTCAAGCATTCGTAATCGGAATTACAGGATTAGGGTCTTGTCTAGTCGCATTTTTGAGTTTTATGCTACTCTACGAACATTGTTATGAAGGTATTAGGATTCAAGAGATGCTATTTACCGAAGGTGCACGAATGCAGTTTACGTATTGGTTCCTTGCGTTATCAGTTGTATATAGCTTAAGCATGTTCTTTATGAATTTATTGCCACTTACCATGTTTGATATGGGCTTATTAGTGGCGAGCGCTTCTGTGACAAGCTATATCATGATGATTCGACACGATATGATGATGAAACTGCTGTTGTATGTAGTATTGCTACTTCAGTTGTTTCCAATCCTTACAATTCATATTGTAAATAGGATTTAAGAATAGAAATAGAAAGTATGGTGCAATTATGGGCATACCAGTTAAGTTAGAGGTATTTGAAGGACCTCTTGACTTGCTACTGCATCTAATTGAGAAGAATAAGATTGATATCTACGACATTCCGATTGTATTGATTACTGAACAATATTTAGAGTATATCAACGCGATGGAGCAGAAGAATTTAGATATTATGAGCGAATTCTTAGTTATGGCGGCTACCCTTCTAAAAATAAAGTCCAAGATGCTCTTACCAAAAGAAGAGGTGGAAGAGGAAGAAGAGGAAGATCCAAGACAAGAATTAGTAGAACGTCTGTTAGAGTATAAGATGTATAAATACATTTCCTTTGAATTAAAGGACAAGCAAATTGATGCATCAAGAATTTTATTTAAGCCAAATACAGTTCCGGAAGAGATTTCGAACTATAAGGAAGAAGTAAAGATGGAGGAGTTGCTTTGTGGGCTTTCTCTTGCAAAGCTTCATGCAATCTACGAATCTGTACTAAAACGACAGGTAGACAAGATTGATCCGATCCGTAGTAAGTATGGGGATATCAAGAAGGATACTATAAACTTAACAGATCGAATGATTTATATCGAGGAGTATGGAATGCTTCATAAGACGTTTTTATTTCGTAAGCTCCTTGAGGCGAGTTCTTCTAAGATGGAAATCATTATTACGTTTTTAGGTGTATTAGAGCTTATGAAGGTTGGAAAATTAAAAATCGAACAAGAGCAAATCTTTGATGACATTTTCATTACCTATATAGGCAACCCGAAAAATAGAGTCGTTGAGATTGAAGA
>CALZJY010000254.1 GCA_945787925.1 uncultured Anaerosporobacter sp.
AAATTTAATGAGTATAAGCATCCCCTTCGACGGAAAGCCGTGGAAGGGGATTTTTTCGTATTCGCAAGGAAGAAATCCCCTTGTTTACGAGGAGAAATCACCTATGCTATGATAAAGAAAAAAGGAAGGGAGGAATAGGTATGGGCTGTCTTGGTAATTTGCTTTGGTTTGTGTTTGGTGGAGCTGTCATGGGGCTTAGCTGGTTATTCATCGGAATTCTATGGTGCATTACGATTGTGGGAATTCCAATTGGTATGCAATGCTTTAAGTTTGCAAGCCTTGCCTTTTTTCCATTTGGAAAGGAAGTCAAATATGGAGGCGGAGCAGGCTCCCTGATTCTAAATATCCTATGGCTCCTATTAGGAGGATTGGCACTTGCTGCAGAGGCGGCAGTTATTGGCGTAGCACTTTGCATTACTGTGATTGGCATTCCATTTGGGATGCAATGCTTTAAGATAGCAAAATTTGCACTGATGCCATTTGGCTCTACGGTAGACTAAAAAACTATTTTTTTCTACATTTATTGAAAATGTCACAGATTTCGTCGATTCGAATATAGTAATACTAACAACGAGCATCATAATATCCGACAGGATGCGATAGAAAGAGAGCATATGATTTGTTTAGTGACAAGTACTGAATATGAAGCTGAGGCATTGTTGACAGAAGTAGAAATCGCAGAGACGGAGAAGGAAGGGCAGTTTACCCTGCATCTATGCAAGTATAAGGGGAACTGGTTTTTGCTCTTATTAGCAGGCTACGGGACGCTTAATATGGGGCTTGCCATAGGGTATGCAATAAGTAGATATGAGGTTACGACCTTTATTGGGTTTGGGGATTGTGCTTCCTTAGATGCGTCGATTGCACCAATCGACTCCTTGGTAATCCTTACGACATCGATGGAGACGGATGTAGATTTTGAGCCGCTTGGCTATCCTGAGGTAGTGGTTCCAGGAATGGATCGGGGAAGTTATACCGCAAATCCAAGGCTGGTATCTAAGCTTCGGGTGTTCTTAGAGAAGGAGAAGAAAGAGATACGGCTAGGAACGATTGGATCGGTACAGCAGTTTATTGTAGATGAGGAGATGGCACAACAGATGAAGGAACGCTATCACATTAATTATGTGGATAATGAAAGTGGGCCAATTGGACAGGCGGCAAGCTCTCTTGGCGTTCCTTTCGTATTGTTGAAAGGGGTCTCCAATTATGCCGATGGAAATGCGGTTTCCGAGTATGAAAATTGTGCCACCCGGGTAAATCGTGCATGTAGTCAGATGATTTTTGGATTTCTAGTAACACTATTGGAAGAATAGTAAGAAATATCGGGGAATATATGGGAAAGAGAATTCAGCGGAGGGGAATGTGAATTCTCTTTTTTTGGTGCATAGGAAAGAAACACGCACTTTTTTCTACATAACTACTTGAAATTATTTCATATACTAGATATAATCTGAAACTAGTATGGTGCTTTTTTGCGGTTGCAAGAAAAGATAATAGGGAATACGGTGAGAGTCCGTAACAGCCCCCACTACTGTGATTGGGTATGAAAGCTTAACAGGACCATTGGACCAATAGTGTTCGAGAAGGAAAAGCGAGTAAGGAGATCCATAAGTCAGGAGACCTGCCATAACTTTTTATGATGTGATTCTTTGGGAAGGAAGAAAACAGAAGGAGAACTATGAAACATATCTACAAGAAACTACTTGTCTTATTGTGCACAATGGGGCTATTCGTTCAGATGGCGGGATGTGGCACAAATTCTAACGCTGAGAAAGGTGCGACGAATACTGAAACAGTAACAAGCACACCGACAGCGACTACACAAACAAATGTGGAAACAACTTATCCAGTAACAGTAAAGTGTTCCGATGGAACTGAAGTAACGATAAAACAAGAGCCAAAGAAAGTGATTTCAGTGGCACCAAATATTACAGAGTTGATGTATCAGCTTGGAGCATCGGATAAATTAGTAGGAAGAACTGACTACTGTGATTATCCAAGCGAAGCTGCAAGCGTTCCATCGATTGGTACTCTTCGTACGCCTGACATTGAAAAAATCATTTCCTTACAGCCAGACTTAGTTGTGGCATCCACTCATTTCGATGAGGCAAATGCAAAGAAATTAACAGATGCAGGAATTCCAGTATTAGTTCTTTATGAAGAACATAACGTAGATGGAGTATATACGTTAATCGATACGCTTGGAACAGCAATCAACCGTTCGGAAAAAGCAAAGAGTACGGATGAAGAGATGAAAAAAGAAATTGGAAGCGTAGAAGATGCTTTAAAAGACGTAGAACCAGTAAGCGTTTACTATGTGGTAGGATTCGGTGAAGGCGGAGACTATACAGCAGGTGGAGATACGTTTATCGGAACAATGCTTACGATGGCAGGCGGCAAGAATATTGCCCAAGATGTAAAAGGATGGAACTATTCTTTAGAAAGCTTATTAGAGAAGGATCCTAAGGTCATCATCGTAGAAAATGGCCAAAAAGATGCCTTTATGAAAACGAAACAATATGCAACGCTTACAGCAGTCAAAGAAGGAAACGTGTATGAAATTGATCGAAACCTTTTAAATCGTCAAGGATACCGTAATGCAGAAGGCGTAAAACAATTAGCAAAAATCTTGCATCCCGATAAAGTGAAATAAAAGATAGAAAAGGGAGAAGCATCATGAAACGTAATAAAAAAGGCATTGGGTTTTATTATATTGTATTAGGCCTGCTTTTATTTGCGATCATTGTGATTGCGGCATCCATTGGATCGGCGAATATCGGTTCCCTCCAGAGTCTGAAAATCATTGCTACAAGAATTCCTTTCGTTGGGAAGGTGGTTGACGTAGGAGAACTGAATCCAGCGTATGAGACCATCGTATTTGAAGTACGTCTTCCTAGGATTCTGCTTAGTGGCTTGGTTGGGGGGGGCCTTGCAGTGACAGGAGCTACGTTTCAAGGGCTTTTTCAAAATCCATTGGCAGACCCTCATATTTTGGGTGTTTCCTCAGGGGCTTCCTTTGGTGCGACGATTGCAATCCTTGGGGGAGTAGGACTCTCCCTTGGAGGCATGAGTACAATTGGTGCATTTGCATTCCTAGGAGCCTTGATAACGGTGTTTGTTGTCTACCATCTATCCTTCCTTGGAGGACGGGTAAAGACAACAAGCATCCTGCTTACGGGTACGGCAGTGAGTACGATGCTTTCGGCATTTGTCTCATTGATGATGACGTTCCATCAAGAAGAGATTGACCAAGTCTATATGTGGACATTAGGAAGCTTTACATCGGCATCTTGGTCCAAAATCTCATACTTGCTTCCAATTGTGATTGTCTGTTCGGCAGGAATCCTTTGTTTTGGACAGGAATTAAACTTAATTCTTACCGGAGAAGAAGTGGCAGAGAGTTTGGGAGTAAATACGGCTAGAGTAAAGAAGATACTGATTGTATTATGTTCGCTGCTTGTGGCTGGATGTGTCTCGGTAAGTGGAATCATTGGATTTGTTGGACTGATCATTCCCCATTGCATTCGCTTAGTCGTTGGACCGGACAATAAGAAAGTACTTCCATTATCCATTCTTGGAGGTGCTATTTGGATGATTTTTTCCGATACGATTGCAAGGACGGTGGCAGCCCCTACGGAAATCCCAGTAGGTGTGGTTAC
>CALZJY010000255.1 GCA_945787925.1 uncultured Anaerosporobacter sp.
CAATCTTGATGATATCAAGTGGCAAATCCTTTAGATAGCTTAAAGAAGAATATCTAGTACCGAAGTCATCCAAGGCAATCGTGATTCCTAGTGCTTTGATTTGGTTTAGGATTCTTGCAACTTCATCTTTATCGCTGATGAAAATGGATTCTGTAATCTCAAGTTCTAATTGGGATGCAGGGAAGCCTGTCTCGGCTAATATCCTGCAAAGCATTGGCATGAAGTTTACATTTAGAATCTGGATGACCGAAAGGTTGATCGACAAGGTGATGTCGGAACCATAGCGGTCAAGTAGGCTGTTAAATTCCGTTAAGGCAGTTTTTAGAACCCATTCTCCAAGAGGCAGGATAAATCCATTCTTTTCTGCAAGAGGGATGAATACAGAAGGAGGAATGAATCCAAATTCCTTACTATTCCAACGGACTAGAGTTTCAAATCCACGAAGTTTCTTACCGTTGGCTGTGTATTGAGGCTGAAATTGTAAGAAACATTCCTCGTTTTTCAGCGAGTAAGACAGTGCGCTTTCTAAAAGCGTGTTTTCTACCAATTTTTCATACATTGTCTTATCAAAATAACTTACGGTATTTGGTCCTAACTCTTTGGAAATCGCAAGCGCGTTGTCTGCAAATTGTAACAGTTCTTCTGCATTCGTGCCATGGTCTGGATAACGAACGACACCAAAGCTTGCACTGAGTAAGACGCTAGGAGCAATAAATGCTTCAGAATGCGAATGCATATTTGCAAAATCTCCAATTAATAAGGAGTGGTTGCAAAGATAGGTTCTTAGTTCATCGATATAATTGTGTAACTCATCTTCGCTTAGGTTACGAGTGATTAATATTGCGAATTCATCCCCATCAATTCGTCCAAGAAAGTCGTTTTGGTTTGTAAAAGAGAACCATCGTTCTACCATATGAGTAAGTAGGATATCGCCTTTTTGATGACCTACTACATCATTGACTCGCTTGAAGTTGTTGATATCGATCACAACAGTCCAAAAAGAACGATTACTCTTGCAAAGCTCGTTCATAGTGTCGACGGTATTCCTTCTGTTAGGAAGACCAGTCAGATAGTCAAAGTAAGCAAGCTTGTGGAGCGATTCTTGTTTTTCATTCAGTGATATTCTGTTATGGTGAAAAAGAATACATATAAGGATTCCTAATGCATTTAGTACGATTCCTGCAATGGAGTTCAGTTTATGTACTTTTATGATGGGAATAAGGCAAGTACTGATACTGATTGTGGACAGCATGATGGCCATATATAGACCAAGCTTGTGAAAAACAACAACAAAACAAACCATAGCAATGAGTTCAATGCAGGATAGGATTCCACAAAGAGAAGCACTTTGTAGAGTCAGCGCACCAATTTGAATCGAATGCGAGGAGTGACTGAGTGTGGGAAGAACTAAGGCTGGTCCCACAAATAAAAGGATTAGTAAAAGGAAACCAAGTTTTCTGCATATTGTGTGTTGATGAGAAACTGGAATGAAGTTTTTGGGGTTCATACAAATGTCTCCTATTTCATAATGTATCATAGGTATATCGTAAAACAAAATAAGATGCATTGCAAACATTTTGTTGCAATGCATCTTATTTTATAGAAAAAATGCGAAAATTGGATAAAATTAGTCGTTTTTATTTTCCGCCATCTTCATGGCGCGAACTTTTAAGGATAAACCAAATAAGTTGATAAAGCCTTCTGCGTCATGGTGGTCATATAAATCACCAGTCGTGAAGCTTGCTAAAGATTCGCTATAGAGAGAGTATGGAGAAGTAGTGCCTGCTTTGATGATATTGCCTTTGTAAAGTTTGAATTTTACTTCGCCAGTTACATATTTTTGAGTTGTTTCGATGAACGCTTGGATTGCTTCACGTTTTGGAGTGAACCATTTTCCTTCATATACAACGTCTGCAAATTTGTTGCCCATTTCTTTCTTTAGCGTGTAAGTATCACGATCTAAGATTAATTCTTCTAATTGTTGGTGTGCTTCCATTAAGATGGTTCCGCCTGGAGTTTCGTATACGCCACGAGACTTCATGCCGACAACACGGTTTTCAACGATATCAACGATGCCGATGCCATGTTTTCCGCCAAGGGCATTTAACTCTTTGATGATGTCAGAAACTTTCATTTCTTTTCCATTTACTGTTTTTGGAACACCAGCTTCAAAGGTCATTGTTACGTATTCGCCTTCTTCTGGAGCTTTTTCAGGAGTTTGGCCAAGTACTAATAAATGATCGTAGTTTGGTTCGCATGCAGGATCTTCTAATTCTAAACCTTCATGGCTGATATGCCATAAGTTACGGTCACGGCTGTAAGAATTGTCTGCAGAGAAAGGAAGGTCGATACCGTGTTGTTTGCAGTATTCGATTTCTTCCTCACGGGAATTCATGCCCCAAGAATCCATTCTCCAAGGAGCGATGATTTTGATGTCTGGAGCAAGCGCTTTGATTCCTAATTCGAAACGGATTTGATCGTTTCCTTTACCAGTAGCACCGTGGCAGATTGCAGTAGCGCCTTCTTTTCTTGCGATTTCTACTAAACGTTTTGCGATGACAGGACGTGCCATGCTAGTTCCTAATAAGTATTTGTTTTCGTAGATAGCATTTGCTTGTACGCATGGAACTACGTAGTCGTCACAAAATTCATCTACTACATCTTCTATGTATAATTTACAAGCGCCGGATAATTTGGCTCTTTCTTCTAATCCATCTAATTCATTCCCTTGACCAACGTCGATACAGCAGCAAACAACGTCATAATTGAAATTTTCTTTTAACCAAGGGATGATTGCAGTAGTGTCAAGACCACCTGAGTAAGCTAAGATAACTTTTTCTTTCATAGGTACGACCTCCAATATGTATGTGTTTTTTGTTTGATAATAAATATACATCAATCGGTTTAATTATGCAACAGGGAAAGTATAAATATTTATAAAAAAAAGAAATGGTATAAAAACGAGTCAGAAATGCTACTAAACCAGTCGTTTCATATAAAGAGAGGGGTTGCAAGGAATTATGAAGAAAAAAACCTTTGAATAAAACTTGCATAAAATACATTGCGGGTGTATAATTATAAAAGCAAAAATACAGGCATACAGAAAGGATGAATAACGTGATCAAAGTTGGCATTATTGGCTCGACGGGATATGCTGGCGGGGAACTTGTAAGAATCCTGACACAGCACAAAGAAGCAGAAGTAGTCTGGTATGGTTCTAGAAGCTATGTAGATAAACGATATAGCGAAGTCTTTGGTAACTTTACAAAGATTGTAGATGCAACTTGTTTAGAAGAAAATATGGAAGAGTTAGCAGAGCTGGTGGATGTGATTTTTACAGCGACGCCTCAAGGCTTATGTTCTTCCCTTATTACAGAAGAAATCTTACAAAAGGTAAAGATCATCGACTTAAGTGCAGATTTTAGAATTAAGGATGTAGCAACATACGAAGCATGGTATAACATTACCCATAAGAGTCCTCAGTACATAGAAGAAGCCGTATATGGCTTAAGCGAAATCAATCGGGAAAAAGTAAAAGGAGCAAGAATCGTGGCAAATCCCGGATGCTATACGACGTGTTCCATCTTAACTGCATACCCATTAGTAAAAGAAGGCATCATCGATCCAAATAGCCTGATCGTGGATGCG
>CALZJY010000256.1 GCA_945787925.1 uncultured Anaerosporobacter sp.
ATTCCATATGAAGAGGTAGAGAAAAAGGAACACATCGACCTGGCAATCAAGGCAGCACAAAATAGTGCAGTCCTATTAAAGAACGATGGCATCCTGCCTCTTGATCGTGGGAAGGTCAAGACGATTGGAGTGGTCGGGCCAAATGCAAACAGCCGTACTCCACTATCAGGAAACTATTATGGAACGTCTTCTAGATACATTACTGTATTAGAAGGAATCCAGGACGAGGCAGGAGAAGACATCCGTGTGTTCTATTCGGAAGGATGTCCGTTAAAAGGCAACAAGGTAGAAAGCCTTGCATGGGACAATGACCGGATTTCTGAAGCTGTAACCGTAGCAAAGCATAGCGATGTAACGGTAGTAGTGCTTGGATTAGATGAGACATTAGAAGGCGAGGAAGGTGACGAAGGCAATGGCTATGCAAGTGGTGACAAGCCAGACTTACAATTGCCAGAATGTCAAAGGAGATTGCTAGAAGCAGTCATAAAGACCGAAAAGCCAGTCATCGTCGTTATGATGGCAGGAAGTGCGATGGATTTAAACTATGCCGACGAACACGCCAATGCCATCCTGCAAGTTTGGTATCCAGGAGCAAGAGGCGGAAAGGCAGTTGCTGACCTGCTGTTCGGCAACGTATCCCCAAGTGGCAAATTGCCAGTAACGTTCTATAGGAGAACCGAGGACCTTCCACCATTTACGGATTATGCAATGAAGGGAAGGACGTACCGCTATTTAGAAAAAGCACCACTTTATCCATTTGGATATGGGCTTACGTATGGAGAGGTCGAAGTGACAGGTGCAACCGTGCTCCATCCAGAAGAGGAGAGTATGCAGGTGTGCGCAACCGTAGAAAATAAAGGAACTTGGACTACTGAAGACGTAGTGCAAGTATATATCAAAAATCATGGTTCCAACTATGCTGTAAGAAATACAAGCCTTTGCGGATTCAGGCGGGTTCGCTTAGAGCCAGGCGAAACAAAGGAAATTACCATCGAGCTGTCTAAATTAGCGAAGACCATCGTAGATGAAGAGGGCAAGAGATATGTGGATGGCAGGGCGTTTACGGTTTATGTGGGAACAAGCCAGCCAGACGAAAGAAGCGTGGAACTTACGAAGAAACAGCCAATTTCTATTCACGTAACCATAGAGGAAAAGAAAACAGAGAAGGAATGGGTATGAGAAGAAAGAGAATCACAATGGCTGCCAGCGTGCTATGCCTCCTTATGATGGCAGCATGCAGCAGCAATCAGACAGCCGATCGACAACAGATAAAGCAGGTGGAGAAGCCAAGGCAGTCGGAGGCTCCTACATTACAGGAGCAAACAGAAGCTACGATTTCCAAAGAGCAGATTCGAGGTGTAGAGGTGACGGTAAACGGAACGACCGCATATGCCATTTCCTATAAGCCAAGCAAGGAGAAGGACAGCTATCTGTACTGGGAAATGGGAGTGCCTTATGGAAGGGATGCCATCGTAGATACAGAGGCAATGTATCAGCTCTACGGGCAGATTGCTAAAGTGGTATCGACGAAGGCTGATAGGGCAGGAAAGAAAGAAACGGGTATCAGAGGAAGCAGCACCTCCATTGCCGTTACATATACAGATAAGAAAGACAAAGCGGAAGCAGAGTATACGACCACGTTGCTCATAGGAGACAAAGAAGGCGATGGGTATCACTGTGCAAGAAAGGGAGCAGAAACGGATGCCTTATTAGTGGATGCGACGACGATCGAGGGAATCCTCGGCCGTGCCCCATTTGACCTTATTCTAAAGGTCCCTTATGTAATCAACCTGTCTACCGTAAGCCGTGTGGATCTTGTTGCAGGAAAGGACACCCATACGATGGAGGCGGCAGATGGAACCTATCGTATCGATGGGAAAGAGGTAGAAAAGAAAGACTACTGTGATCGTTATAGTGCATTGCTAAGTCCGATGATTGCCAAGGAGCTTTCAAAAAGTGAGAAAGCAAAGGTAGGAAAGGAATGCCTGCTTAAGATTACCTACACAAGGAACCTAGAAGACGCAAGGAACTATGAAGTGGGGTTCTATTCCTACGATGACGACTATGATGCAGTTTCCGTCAATGGGGAAACTCATTTTCTTGTAGAAAAACAGGAAGTGGAAAATCTAATTGATGTATTAAAAGTATAAAAACTCTTATTTTTAGGGGAAAAGAGAGCTAATTTTTACAATATTCAGAGACAGAATCCAAATGATATAATGGAGAATAAAGTCAGGAGTTAGGGGGAAGAAACATGGAAATCAAAAGTGTCATGGACCCAGCGTTTTCTGAGTATGGGAAAGTCCTTGAAAACTATGAGGGAACAGAACTGATTGAGAAGATGCAGGAGACGCCTCTTCCAGAGGATGTGATCTACGTGCCATCCGTAAAGGAACTCGAAGAATTGGCAGTAGCGAAAGAGCTACAAAATCGAATGTATGGGGGATTGCCAATCCAAATCGGGTACTGCAATGGCACCAACCATAAGCTGAATGCAGTGGAATATCATCGTTCCTCTGAAGTAAACATTGCTGCAACGGACCTGATTCTTCTATTAGGACGCCAGCAAGACATTACAAAAGATTTTACATATGACACATCAAAAATCGAAGCATTCCTAGTACCAAAGGGAACTGCAATCGAAGTATATGCAACCACACTTCATTATGCGCCATGCAGCGTAGGGGACAATGGATTCCGTTGTGTGGTCGTACTGCCAGAGGGAACCAATACCGATTTAACGTTCCCACTGCCAGAAGAAGGGGAAGAGAAGCTAATGACAGCCAGAAACAAATGGCTGATTGCCCATGAAAAGGCAAAGATAGAAGGCGCATTCAATGGCCTAAAAGGTGAGAATATCAGTTTATAGGGAGAACCCGGAAAGAGAGGAGAAGGAATATGAGTAATATGCCAGAATTAAAAATGGGAGTTGTAGCAGTAAGTAGGGATTGTTTCCCAGAAAGTTTATCTGTAGATCGTAGAAAGGCATTAGTAAAAGCCTATGAAGATAAATACGGCACTGACCATGTCTATGAATGTCCAATCTGTATTGTGGAAAGTGAAATCCATATGGTACAGGCATTAGAAGACATCAAGAAGGCAGGATGCAATGCCTTAGTCGTATACCTTGGAAACTTCGGACCAGAAATCGCAGAAACACTGCTAGCAAAACATTTCGATGGACCAAAAATGTTCATCGCAGCAGCAGAGGAATCTGGCGACAATCTATTAGACGGCCGTGGAGATGCATACTGCGGCATGTTAAATGCAAGCTATAACTTAAAGCTTCGTAACATCAAGGCATACATCCCAGAATATCCAGTAGGAAATGCCGAAGAATGTGCAGACATGATGCATGAGTTTGAGCCAATAGCAAGAGCGATCATCGCATTAAATGACTTAAAGATCATCAGCTTTGGTCCTCGTCCATTGAACTTCTTAGCATGTAATGCACCAATCAAACAACTGTACAACCTTGGGGTGGAAATCGAAGAAAATTCCGAGCTCGACTTATTCGAAGCATTCAACAAACATGAGGGAGATGAAAGAATCCCAGCTATCGTAAAAGAAATGGAAGAAGAATTAGGCGAGGGCAACAAGAAGCCAGAAGTGCTTGCAAAGCTTGCCCA
>CALZJY010000257.1 GCA_945787925.1 uncultured Anaerosporobacter sp.
GTGTTGGTGCGGGTGCACAGCACCTCGCACCCCAACACTTGACATAGAGCCAAAAAGGAAGACCTTCGCCATATGCGAAAAAGTCTTCCTTTTCGTTTATAATGCTATAATCACAGAATCTAGGAAATTCTCTGGAATATTCTTTTTTGCGGATGAGATGCAGACAATAATATCGACTTTAAAATGATTCGAAATATCTAATAACTTCATAAGAATGGATTCCATATTATCCTCAGTTATGTACGCTAATTTAAGAAAACTATCTACATAGATTTTCTCGAGATCATGATTACCAGAAATGATTCCACATAAAAAACCAATGAATTCATCTGCATTGCTAATCAAATAATCTTTGGAATTAATGAGTCGGATTCGGTTGCTTAACTCATACATATGTCGGTTACTTTTATCAATATATACAAGACTTCCATTCATTTGTGTAACATCCTCGTTGGCTTTTGCAATTAGTAATTTTGTCTTTCCTTTGCCCTTTTCACCTGCAACAATCTGAACCATACGAACTCCTCCTTATTTAGTTTTCCATACTTTTCTTATCATTATCAAACCTCTTAATTTCATAGCTCTTATATAAAAAGTATATAATAAAAATCACCAAAACACAACTGGTTTTAGTGATTTTTTCCATTTCTCTATGCTGGAATTTTTTCAAGTAAATGGTTCATTTGCTGATAAAGCTGAGGCTTATTTTCTGCATTTAAGACAAGAGAGATATACTCATTTCCTTTGCTATCCTTACTATAAAGGATTAAGCAATATCCTGCATTTGTTGTAGTCCCAGTCTTACCACCTAGCACGGTAATGCCTGGGGGAGCCTCTTTTATTCCAATTAAATATTGGTTAGTGTTTTCTAGATATTTCAACACCTGTCTACCATCTGCTGTTTTATATTCTGCCTTAAACAAGTCCTTCTTAATAATAGAAGTAAACTCTTCATAATTAAGAAGTTCATTAAAGATTAGATACAAATCATATGCAGTCGTATAATGTTCTTTATGATCAAGGCCGTTGGAATTCATAAAATTCGTATGGGTTGCTCCAAGTGCCTTCATTTCTTCATTTACTTTTTTGGAAAATTCAGATTCCGTGCCATATAGATGTTCTGCAATCGCTATTGCGGCATCATTTCCAGAATACACAAGCATGGAATTTAATAAGGAACGTAAGGAGATTTGATCTCCTTCTAGGAATCCACATAATTTTGCTCCGGATTCTGTAATATGAGAAGCATTATAACTGATGGTAACCATATCATCAAGCTTTCCATATTTAAGTGCCATTAATGCGGTAGAGATCTTTGTAATGCTTGCTGGATATAGTTTTGCAAATGCATTATTTGCATAAACAACTTCCCCGGTAGTTCGATTCATTACCAAGGAGGCACTAGATTTCATCACAGAATCTTCTGTATCTAGTTCCTCTTCTTTTATAACTGCCAAATCTGAAGCAAATAGCTTTTCCTGTTTCTCTTCTGCCAATTGGACTTTTGTCTGAGCCTCAGGATGATAGCTAATAATATCACGGGAAGATGAACACCCTGTAAGCAATCCTGTCAGGCACAACATAATACATATAATCTTCTTGTTCATTTTATCCCTTTTATCTACACTTATTATTTAAAGATTTCGCGCCAATCTAAATCGCCACGTTCTAATGCTTTGATTAGAAGTTCTGCCGTTGCAAGATTTGTTGCTAATGGAATGTTATGTGTATCACATAATTGCACGACATTGTTTACATCTGGCTCATGTGATTTTGGAGATAATGGATCTCTTAAAAAGATAACCATATCGATTTGGTTATGCTCGATTTGAGCACCTAATTGTTGTTCTCCACCTAAATGACCTGCTAAATACTTATGAACGTTTAAATTCGTTACTTCCTCGATTAAGCGTCCCGTCGTTCCTGTAGCATATAAGTCATTCTTACTTAAGATTGCTCTATACGCAATGCAAAAGTTTTGCATTAATTTCTTTTTTGCATCATGTGCAACTAAACCAATATTCATAGTATTACCCCCCTAACGCTATTTTTTTGCTGTAAACCAATATTAAGCACGATACCGACTGCAATCATGGCACTAACCAAAGAACTCAGACCATAACTGATAAATGGCAAAGGTAATCCTGTATTTGGCAAAATCATTGTCGCTACACCGATATTTGCAAATACTTGGAACATAAACATGGCGGATATCCCAATGGCAATTAATCGACCCAATCGGTCTTTTGCCTTTTTTGCAACAAGTAAGCACATCACTATCACTACAAATAGTAATAAAATGATTAGGCAGCATCCTAAGAATCCAAATTCTTCGCCAACGATGCTCCAAATAAAGTCACTTTCTCGTACACCTACACTATTATAACCACGCACAGAACTTGTTCCTTCTGATAATAACTTACCATAAAGCTTTCCAGCTCCAATTGCCTGTACAGAGTTTAGCTGTTGGTACATTGTACTTTGCTCGTATTTTTCTGGATTTAAAAATCCAATAATACGTTCTAATTGGTACGCTTTTAATAATTTTTGTCCTGGTTGTTGAATATACCAGAAAAATCCAAGTATTGTCGGGATTGTAATCCCGACAATCGGCAAAATAATTTTATAACTCAACCCTGCTGTAAATGTCATTACAACTAGGATGAACACCATTACAACACTTGATGATAAATCTGTTTGAATCGCAATTAATAAGGTAGGTATTGCCGTAATCATTCCTGCTAATACTAAAGTTGATACATGGTCCATCTTTTCTTCTAACCATGTAAACAATACGGCAAGTATCAAAATTAAGGTGATTTTTGCAAGTTCCGATGGCTGAATCTGAACTACTCTTAAATTAATCCATCGGCGACAGCCTGTCGCAAGATCGGTTCCTAATGGAGAAAATCTCGTCAAAACCAACAGTGCTGTAACTACCATATAATATACAATTACAAACCGACTTATAAAGTGATAATCTAATACTGCTAGAAATACTCCGATAGCAAGACCGAAGAGTTGCCTGGCAAACAGCCCAGGACGACCTAAGTAGAGTGCAAACGAACTTATAAGACAAAGCAGTATTACTACAACAATCAGTGAAATATTAAGATTTTTTAAATGATACTGTTTAATACTAAACATGTCACTTCATCCCTTATTTCTTCCCAGTTTTCAAATCCTTTATTGGTATATTCGCAAATAATGCAGGCACGCTGCCATTATTTCCTTCAGATTCTGTCTGAGTTATTTTAATATCTAATCCTGTTGTATCAATTTCAATGTATTTCGATATTACTTGTATAATGTCGTTCTTTATCTGCTCCATGATTTCTGGAGAGCAATTTGCACGATCTGAAACTAATACAAGCTTTAATCGATCTTTTGCTACATTGCCAGATGCTTTCTTTTTAAAGAAGTCTGCTAAACTCATCCTAACCCCTCCTTAGCTTTTCTTAAGCAGGCTAGCAAGTTTGCTCATTAGACCAGTTTTTGCATTAAGGTCCATTAGCGGAACCTCTTCGCCGTCTAATCTTCTACAAATGTTCATATACGCTTTTCCAGCCATCGCATCTGTTCCAACTAATGGTTCCCCTTGGTTGGTAGA
>CALZJY010000258.1 GCA_945787925.1 uncultured Anaerosporobacter sp.
GTTCTTATGTCTATTACGGTATGTAATACTCTCAATCTATTATTTTATAAGAACCACTCCAAATATACAATAGAAAAAAGACCTTTCACTGAATCGCTCCAGCGAAAGGCCTTCCTTATTTATTCTATATCACATTTCTGACAACATTTTTGGCAGTTTCTACGGCAGCCTTTGTTACATGGCTTTTGGCATGATTTCTCATAGTTCATATTACATGGATTGCTGCATGGTCTGTCATATTTCATTTCGCATGGTTTCTCGCATGGTCTCTCATATTTCATTTCGCATGGCTTCTCACCTGATCTCTCATATTTCATTTCACATGGTTTCTCACATGGTCTCTCATATTTCATTCCACATGATTTCTCGCATGCTCTCTCATATTTCATTTCGCATGGTTTCTCACATGGTTTCTCGCATGGCTTGCTATACATTACCTTATCCATTACTTTTTCACATGGCTTGCTGCATACTACCTTATCCATTGTTGCTTGGCATGGCTTATTGCAAGTTGTGTTAGATGGTTTCGTACAAGGCTTTTCACAGCTTCTCTTACAAGAAAGATCATATGCTGGATTGATATAATAGAAATTCTTTGCATTCAAATTGTCCTGAGTAATTCGTAATGCTTCGCCAAATCTCTGATAATGAACAACTTCACGTTCTCTTAGATAACGGATTGGATCGCAGATATCTGGGTTATCTACTAAGCGAAGGATATTGTCATACGTTACTCTTGCTTTTTGTTCAGCGGCTAAATCCTCATGAAGGTCACAGATAGGATCTCCCTTGGATTGCAAATACGTTGCGGTAAATGGTACGCCACCAGCGGATTGTGGCCATTGTCCAAGCGTATGGTCTACGAAATAAGTATCTAGACCTGCTGCTTTAATATCTTCTACAGAAGCACCTCTCATCGATTGATACAAAATTGCATTGATAATTTCTACATGAGCTAATTCTTCCGTTCCAATGTCGGTTAAGATTGCGCAAACTTCTTTATAAGGCTGTACATAACGTTGAGAAAGGTATCTCATAGCTGCTGCAAGTTCTCCATCTGGACCACCAAACTGGCTCATGATTACTTTTGCTGCATGTAAGTCACATTTCTTAATGTTAACTGGATATTGCAATCTGCTCTCATAATTCCACATAACTTATTTACCACCTTTCCATGGCCATGGATTTTCGATCCAAGTCCAGTAGCAGTCGCTATCCACGTCGTCTACTAATAAAGGGCCATAATTTTTTGCATATTCTTTCATTGCCTCGTCTCTAAGCTCTCTATATTTTGCATAATATTTTAATGCACATTTATCACAAGGATGAGTGTCCAAATATAAACCGATATCTGTCACTGCAAAGCTTACTTCATCAATAAAGCGTAATAATTTTTCTTCACACATACCTATATTTCCCTCCTGTTATTTTTCACCGCAGCAGATCCACCATGGCTTAACAAGCTGTGGAAATACTGTTCCATGATATAAACCGCATTCTCCAGTAAACACTTCTCCCCATTGCTGCCAAGGTACATATGCCATAGCGATTGGCATGCAGCCTACTTCGTCATTTGCTGTTTCTGTACATTCATACATTGCTCTTGCACATGGTGTATAATCGCGATAACACTCCTTCATTGGTCTTGCTTGCTCACAAGCACATCTATATTCAACGGGTTCCTCATATTCCCGATTACATCTGCAACAATTGTATTGTTCCATTGTAAGTGCTCCTTTCTAGTATTGGGCTTGTTACAGTACCATAGTATGTATGTCTACCTTCTTTGTGCTTGTCTTGTTTCGCATAGAACAAGATCCACCTCTTCTGCTTCGTGAATTTATTAACGTTCTTTTTCCATTATTTATGAATTGTTATGTTAATTAATTAACACTACGCCTCCAATCTCAATCCAGCTGCATAATGCACTATTTTTTTCACCAAAGTCCACCTTGCTTTTTGGAGTCATTTTACTGTAAGTCATTACACACTTCTTCTCCCCTTATTATGTACGATATTTCGACTCCTCTTTTTTCTCCCTTTCCCTTGTAACCATCTGTCACATATAGTATAATTTAACCAAACTTATTGAAAGGGCTTACACTCAAAACGTAAGCGTATCAAACTTATATTTTTTATAGTTTCAAAGAGGTGCATATATGAATATTTATGATATTTCCAAACAGGCAGGGGTTTCTATCGCTACTGTATCAAGAGTAATCAACGGAAATACCAATGTAAGCCAGAAGACAAAGGACAAAGTCCTTGCTGTCATCAATGAATGCGGTTACACTCCGAATGCGTTTGCTCGCGGCCTAGGCCTTAACACTATGAACACTGTTGGCATCCTATGCCCTGACTCATCAGACCCTTACCTTGCAAAATCCATTTATTATCTAGAACAAATGCTTAGACAGAACGGCTATGACGTCCTTCTTTGTTGTACCGGATATGAATTATCAGAAAAGCAAAACTATTTAAACTTGCTGCTTTCTAAACGAGTGGATGGCGTGATCTTAGTCGGTCCTAACTTCATAGAGGTACAAGACGCGAAGAACGAATATATTCGACTCGCCGCCAAGAAAGTTCCCATAATCCTCTTAAACGGCACATTAAGTGGAGAAAATATTTACTGCGCGCTATGCGATGACTTCCAAGCAACTTACGATGCAACGAATTGCCTTATCAAAAACGGAATCACGGATATCTTATACCTTTATAATTCTAATTCCTACAGCAACAAGCAAAAGCTCGATGGATATGTCGCAGCTCTTGCCGATCAAGGAATCCCATATCGAAAAGAATTTGTTTCCTACCTCACAGGCGATTTACAATGCGTAAAAGAACACCTTATCTCCCTTTCTCGAACTGGACTCGACTTCAAAGCCATCATTACAAGCGATGACCACTTAGCCGTTGGCGCAATCAAATACGCCAAGTCCCAAAATTTATCCATTCCGAGCGACCTATCAATCATTGGCTATAACAATTCTATTTACGCCGAATGTTGCGATCCAGAGCTTACATCAATCGATAACAGATTAGAAACCATATGCAAAAACTGTATTTCAACATTGATGGGGGTGTTTTCCAAGGAACCAGTCCCTCTAAAAACAATCTTCCCAGCGGAACTTGTAAAACGAGAGACTACCTCATTCTAATCGGATACCTTCGGAACATCCGGTATGAAAGCACTTACATTCAAGACATTCCATCTTATCACGTAGACAAAAGAATTGTACGGTGCAGCCACATCAGCAAGCACCTGATTGGATATTTTTCCTAATACCATATATTCTCTAGTGCATCTTATGCATTCCCTTGCTATACTAGGGAGAACCTAATTACATATAGAGGAGAATATATATGAAGGAAATTACAACAATCTTACTCGATGTGGATGACACATTATTAGACTTTAAAAAAACCCAGGACAACGCGTTACACAAAGCGTTTGAGAAATATGGAATCGAACTTACAGAGGACATTTACTCTCGTTACAACGAAATCAATCATGGATTATGGAAACAATACGAACGCGGTGAAATCGACCGTAACACGGTGCTATATACTCGTTTCGGAACATTATTTTCAGAACTTGGCAT
>CALZJY010000259.1 GCA_945787925.1 uncultured Anaerosporobacter sp.
GTAACGCTTCCGTTCCTTTCCCTAATAGGAACGAGGCTACTGCTGCGATGCAAATTACTACGATATGCACTTGGAATAGCTCT
Source organism: uncultured Anaerosporobacter sp. (assembly GCA_945787925.1). Taxonomy (GTDB): domain Bacteria; phylum Bacillota; class Clostridia; order Lachnospirales; family Lachnospiraceae; genus KM106-2. Next base: position 84 of record CALZJY010000259.1, read on the forward strand.
TGTTCAAAATACAAACTGATTCCCCATAATGCTCCGATAAACAGGGCAGATGCCAGCCACAATAACAAGAAATCTTTCACTGCGCATCTCTTTGTTTTTTCCTTTCTTTTGCCATCGATATCGTATACATGGCGCATGAAATAGTTTACTCCTACCGTCACAGCAACCGTAATAATCAGGTAATTTAACAATGTTCCAAGGGTAACCGCCACCATGACGCTTTCTTTGTTCATGGCGATTAAGATTCCGCTTTGTAGTGCAAGAATCCATGTCAACACGGATATACAAGTAAGCACATTACCGATACCGCTTAGTACTTTCTGCGATGTCGTTCGTTTTGGAAATGCACGGATGATTTCATCGCATATAGATTGATAATTCTCTCCAAAAACTTTTTCAATATCATCCCCACGCACTTGTGCATCCAATACCATTTCAATCAAGTCTGCACGCACTAGTTCCTGGTTATAGTCGGAAAGGTCCGATCCCCTTAGGTATACTACCATATCTGTCAGTACCTGATTGTTTTCTTTCGTCAGCTCCTTTTCCCGTTGGTTGTTCTGTTTTAATAATGCTTTGCTCTTACCGATCATACTTACCTTCTCCTTTCAATAATCGCTCAATGGCAGTTCTTAACTGCGTCCAGCTTTCAATGAATTCCTCTAGGGCCGTCTCTCCTGCTTCGGTAAGCGAATAATATTTTCGCTTTGGACCACTGCTTGACTCTCGCATGGTAGCACTGATTAGCCCATTCTTTTGCATTCGTAACATGATTGGATAAATCGTTCCTTCCGAGATTTCCCCAAACCCAAGCTGCCCCAATTTCGTCGTGATTTCATAGGCATAGGTCTCTTGTTGGTTTATGATTTCAAGGATACATCCTTCTAGCAATCCTTTTAACATTTGTGTTGTGCTCATGATGTCACCTCCAGCTATCTTGTATTACAAGGTTCTTTCTATATTGTATTGCAAGGTAGTAAAAAATGCAACAGGGAATAGAAATTTTTTCTTTATTTCCATTCCCTATTATCTTAAAGCTCTGGAATCTCCCAGCCATATTTTTTCATATCTACCTTGCCATCTACTACCTTAATTCCATCCGCCTCTAACAGCCTGATTTGCTCGTTTTCTCCGCCAAATGCAAAGGCTTTTGAAACGCCTCCCTCCTTTGTCACGACGCGGTAACAAGGGATGCCGTCTGGGTCCGGATTGGCATGCAAGGCATAGCCAACCACCCTTGCCCATCGTTTGTTTCCTGCAAGGGCTGCCACCTGTCCATAAGAGGCCACCTGTCCTCTTGGAATTTGTCTTACCACGTCATAGATTCGTTCAAACGTACCTTTCGATTCACTCATTTTTTCCCTCTTTTCTAGCTGCCGTTTTCCCTTTATTATCGCATATTTTGTCCTTTTCTAACACTATATTTTATCATCCTCCACTTTATATTTTTCAAAAAAAGGGTTGCATTCTTGCATTTCATGCATATAATTAAAAAGTGTATGAGGTATTATTCCTTATCTTGGTAAAGCAGGTTAGTTTTACCGCAAAGAATTTTTTTGACCATACGGAGCAGTGCTTCGACGGCCATACGGACAGCCAGGTCAAATGCCGATTGGCAACTTTGTTGCCTTATTGATCGAGTATCGCGATTTTGCAGTACTCATTTTATAAGTTGGTTACTTACAACCGTAAAATAGTGTTCCATTTTGCACTATTCACTTGTGAAAGTCAATAAGAGTATTAAAAGTAATTCTTTTGCTATATAGACTCTAACCCGACCCAGATACTGGTATGTTATCTCTTTTTTTTATACCAATATTTAGATAACGTCGCGTTATTTTACAAGTGCAGCATGGAAAACTATTCCATGCTGCACTTTTTTTATTTACACGAACAACGAGCCAAAGTGCTGTTGACACGACCTTGACGACTATCTCGATAGCGTGGGAGAGTCGCCAAGCGCGCCTCTTCTCACCGTCTGGCACGTTAGTCTGATAATTCCTCACCGCGTCAAAGTGTTTTTCTCACGAAAGGGATTAGAAGACTCAAGTGTGTGTGACACATACACTTGGTTCTATCAAAAACACTTACCAATTCTTGATAAAGGAGTCTTTGTCAATGAGAAATAAATTAAAACTTTATGGATTTAACAATTTAACAAAATCACTTAGTTTCAACATCTACGATGTATGTTATGCCAAAAGTCATGCAGCACAACAGGAGTATATCTCCTACATCGATGAACAGTATAATTCCGAGCGTCTTACGAACATCATGTACCAACTGACCGAAATGATCGGCGCCCATGTACTGAATGTATCCAAGCAAGATTATGATCCGCAAGGAGCAAGCGTGACCTTCCTAATCGCGGAAGGCTCCATGATTCCTTATGGCACCGATACCGTGGTTGCCCATTTAGACAAAAGCCATGTGACCGTGCATACGTATCCGGAATATCATCCAGAAACAAGTATCGCTACCTTCCGCGTGGATATTGATGTAGCAACCTGTGGGGAAATCACACCACTCTCCACTCTAGATTATCTAATTGCAAGTTTTGATTCCGACATCATCACGATGGACTACAGGGTTCGAGGCTTTACGAGAGATGTTTCTGGCAAGAAGCTATTTATGGACCATAAGATTACCTCGATTCAAGACTATATCAGCAAGAAGACACTGAAGCGTTACCATGCGATGGATATGAACATATATCAATGTAATCTGTTCCATACAAAGCTGATGGTAAAAAAACTAGAATTACAAAACTATTTATTCAATGCCAAGGTAGAAGACCTGACTCCGCATACGAAACAGCGGATTGCCAATAGCTTACGAAAAGAAATGGCGGAAATCTACTCTGGAAGTAATATTTTTTAGGAGGAAGCAAATGAAGTTAGATCAATCCAAATCCCCAATCAAAGATGCCCTTCTTCGTTTCAAGCATATGCGTGTCGTTCCTTTCGACGTTCCAGGACACAAGCATGGCAAAGGAAATATAGAGCTTACGGAATTTTTAGGTTCTGACTGTATGACGGTAGATGTCAATTCGATGAAGCCATTAGATAACTTATGTCATCCGACTTCCGTCATTGCCGAGGCAGAACGACTTGCAGCAGATGCATTTGGAGCTGCCCATGCGTTCTTCATGGTAGGTGGTACTACTTCTGCTGTTCAGTCCATGGTATTAACTGCGACAAAAAAAGGGGATAAGATCATCCTTCCAAGAAACGTGCATCGCAGCGTAATCAATGCCATCGTTCTAAACGGTGCGATTCCAGTCTACATTAACCCGCAGACCAATCACGAACTTGGAATTCCACTTGGCATGTCCGTCTCTGATGTGGCATGTGCTATTAAGGAAAATCCCGATGCCAAAGCAGTGTTCGTAAACAATCCGACCTACTACGGCATCTGCTCCAACTTAAAGGCAATCGTTGCACTTGCTCATGAACATGGCATGCTTGCCTTAGTGGATGAAGCACATGGAACACATTTTTA
>CALZJY010000260.1 GCA_945787925.1 uncultured Anaerosporobacter sp.
TATGTTTTCTTTAATTTTTAGGTGTGTTTTAGTACTATTCTTTACTTATTCTATCTTTTTTCATAGGTATCTTCCTTTTATTTTTGAATATTTATTCACCTCACCTGTTTGTGCACTACGAACAAAAGGGCCAGAATTACTTCTGCCCCCTTTGTCTATTTAAAACTCCACTCCACGTCTGGCACGCTGCCCTTGGTCAAATGGATGTTTCTCTTTTTTCATATTCGTGATGTAATCCGCTTGGGCAAGTAATGCCTCATCAGGATTATGTCCTGTCATTACAATTTCTAATTCCTTTGGTCTCATCTCTAACAAGGTATGCACCATGTTGCGATCTACCATATCCATATTATAGGCATCAATAATCTCATCCAAGATTAACGTATCACATTCCTTACGATTGATTTTTTCAATTGCCTGCATCAAGTTCATGTTATGCATCATCGTAACTTCCTTTTTCTGTTCGTCTGTCATTCGAAATGTGAAGCCATGATTCACTTGATTTCTTAATACCGTAATCTCCGGAATCCTACTCAATACTTCGATTTCCCCTGTCGGATTTCCTTTTAGGAATTGGACTACCGTCACTAGGTTGCCTACTCCTGCTGCACGTACAGCTAACCCCATGGCTGCTGTCGTCTTTCCTTTTCCATCTCCATAATAGATATGAACCATCATTCCACCTCACTCTGTCTTCTTACTCTTTCCTTGAAATATACAAGATAGTAATAGTATAATACATCCATAAGAAAAAACATACGTCTTTTCTTACTACTTTAGAATAGGAGAATTTAGTAGTGAAAGTCAACGAAAAGAATCTTATGCAGAAGACTGCAGACGATATCATTAAATATATTATAGACCGTAACATGAAGCCTGGAGACAAACTTCCCACGGAACCAGAACTTTCCGAGCTTGTAAATGCAGGCCGAAGCACGGTGCGTGAAGCCATGCGTACCCTTGCGACTCGTAACATCGTAGAAATCCGCCAAGGTTCTGGAACCTACATTTCCGCAAAAAAAGGAATGATCGAAGATCCTTTCGGCTTATTCTTTATCGATGATAAGAAACAGCTGATGCGCGACTTAATGGACTTCCGTATCCAGGTAGAGCCAGACATCGCTGCCATGGCCGCACTCAATGCTACCAGCGAGGACCTGAATGCCATCCGCAATGCTCTATTGGATGTAGAACTGTGCATCCAATTGAAATCCGATTTTAGCGAAGCCGATAACCGTTTCCATCAATGCGTTGCCGACAGCAGCAAGAACTTAGTCACACCAAGACTGATTCCACTGTTCAGCACGGTTGGACGCTACGTAAAAAATGAAGATACGGAATTTGCCAACGATCTTCTTGCTACGTATCAAGAAATTTATGAAGCAATTGAAAAAAGGGACAGCATCGCCGCCAAAGATTTTATGTATCTACATCTTGTGAAGCGTCGCCGTCACCTGCAAAAATAAGAAAGTACTCACATCAGCTCCCTTGGTGATGTGAGTACTTTCTTTATGTACAGAATTATATTAGTATACGCTCTCCCCTATACCATGTATGGTCGTAACACACTGCAAACATGGTCCTTATCGTCAGAGTATACGGATAATTCTAAGTTGCGTGTTAAATCTACACTAAACACGCCTAATAGTGATTTTGCATCTACGATATAACGACCAGCTGCTAAGTCGATTTCACAATCCAATTCACAGCAACGATCCACAAAATCACGGATATCATCTACAGATGACAATTTTACTTCTAAACTTAACATATAACAACACCCTTTTCTTTATTCTGGCTCCCCCATTTGAGCTAGATAGATTCCACCCGGAATCTATCCTATCCCCCTCAAATAGAGAAAAGTATTACACTATGGAATTTTATACCATTTTACAAACTTTTACAATGTTTTTTTATCTAGATATGCGAACTTTTCTAATTTTCGCCTTAATTGGCTTTGTTTGTAATGCATCTAAGACAATTTTCCCTTTACCATTCAATATTTCGACATAAGTAAGGGACTCGCGAATATCAATGATTCCGATATCTTCTGCCACAACATTCGGAATACTGCAAATCGTACCTACGATATCTACCGCACGCATTTTCGACTTGCGTCCACCGCCAATGCTAAGCTTCGTGATTTCCTTGTTGAATACGGCACCTTTTTTCTTCTTCAATGGTCTTCGCTCATTTTGCTTTTCCAAATAGTAACGTCGATTTAGCTTTAATTCCTCTTTCGACTTTCTCTCACAAATCGTAATCTGTGCTCCCGTGTATTCTTCAATCGTATTTTTTAGCTTCTCTTCTTTGGCATTCATCAAGCTGATGGCAATTCCAGACTTTCCATTTCGTCCAGTTCTACCAATACGATGCACATAAGTTTCTTTCCCAAATGGCATGTCATAATTAATGACATGAGTGATTGTATCAAAGTCAATTCCCCTGGCTGCCACATCGGTCGCAATCAAGATTCCGAATTTCCCCTGACGGAATTCATCTACCGTTCGCAAACGCTCTTCCTGTGCAACGGTTCCATGAATCATACCGCAACGAATTCGTTCTTTACGCAACTTGCGATATAAGACATTTACCATCTCTCTCGTTCCACAGAAAATCATGCAATATTCTGGAGCTTGTTCGTATAATATATCAAGGAGCAAGTCTGTTTTGTCTTCATTCTCTACAAAATATCCGAGCTGTGTGATGTTATCTTCCGTCTTCGTCTCACTCTCGATCAGAATCTTTACTGGATCCGTCATATACTCATTGATCAAGCCATCTACTTCTTCTGGCATGGTTGCTGAAAATAACATTGTCGTATGTTTTTCTGGCAAATAACTTATGATTTCTTTTACATCGTCTAAAAATCCCATATCCAGCATGATATCCGCCTCATCGATGACTAGATATTCAATGTTTTGTAACTGTAGCGTCCCTTTTCTTAAATGATCCAGAATTCGACCTGGCGTCCCTACTACTACATGAGATTTTTGCTTCAATGACAATGCCTGTGGTTGAAACGGTGCTCCTCCAAATACGACAGGAACCTTCACTCGTTTCATTCTTCCGATATTGAAAATCTCATCCTTTACCTGGTATGCAAGCTCTCTCGTCGGTTCTAATACGAGTGCTTGCGGCAGATTCTCTTCCCAGACAACATTTTCAATCAGTGGGATTGCAAATGCGGCTGTCTTTCCAGAGCCCGTCTTTGACTTTACAACAATGTCTTTCTTGTCGAGTGCAGGAGCAATCGCTCGTTTTTGCACTTCCGTTGGTGTCACATACTTAAGCTTCGTAAGTGCATCAATTACACCCTTACTTAATTTATATGAAGTAAATTCATTTTTTATCATCATTATTGTCCTTTTTTTTGTTTTTTTATAGTTTGCCCTCAGAAATTATAATTCATAAATAATTAAAACGCCATAACCTTCGTTTCTTATGGAACAAAGAATCTTCGACACATCAACTCCCACCCCCTCATTCATGAGGGTGAAAAAAGACAAAAGTGGAAGATTCTTTGCCGCGCCGAGGGGGATTCGCTGTCTTTCAAGCGAATTTCTTCCTTTCCCC
>CALZJY010000261.1 GCA_945787925.1 uncultured Anaerosporobacter sp.
CTTTCCTTTACCTTATGATCACGATCGTAATACTTTGCAAGAAGTGCCATTACCTCTTCTAGTTTCCCCATCGTTTCCCCTATCTTGACCATATGTACCATATAATTTGTAAATATCTCACTTTTCTCAAGTGCCTCATATAACGGCATATTCTCTTTGACTAGCTCGGACACTTCTTTTAATGCCAGTTTCGTCTCTGCGTCCTCCATCTCCTGATACAGGATGTACGTTGCTTCATCAATTGAAATCCCCCCACTTAGGAGCAATGCAATTTGTTCACAGAACATAGAAACTTCAGAAGCAGATAGTCTCTTCCTCTTCTTCCTCATGCCGCAACCTTCCTCTCTGCTTTACTTCCTCTTTGTATTATCATAACACAAAAAATCACAAAAAGCCAAGGAACTCCTAAGGGAGTGCTCTTGGCTTTCTATATTATAATTCCACGGTTACTTTCTCTAAATGCCAGATATCTCTTACATATTCCTCGATCGTACGATCGGAAGAAAACTTGCCGCAGCATGCAGTATTGAGCATCGCCATCTTCGCCCATTTGTCACGGTCCTTATACGCAGACTCAATCTTCTTCTGGGCTTCCACATAGGCGCGGAAGTCTTTCAAGATAAAGAACTGATCTGCCCTTGCGCCATCAATTGGCTCAAGAAGGGAGTTATATAGCTCTCTAAATAACTCTGAATTCTCTGGAGAATAGAATCCATTGACTAACTGGGTTAAAATCGTACGAATCTCTGCATCCGTATTATAGATGTCCTTTGGATTATATCCGCCATGAAGCTCGTAATTGATGACTTCATCGGAAGACAATCCGAAGATTACCGCATTCTCCTCTCCTACTTCCTCTACGATTTCTACGTTTGCACCATCCATCGTACCAATGGTTACGGCACCGTTTAACATGAACTTCATGTTACCTGTTCCAGATGCCTCTTTACTAGCCGTAGAAATCTGTTCGGATACATCCGATGCTGCAAAAATAAGCTCTGCATTGGATACTCGGTAATTCTCAATAAATACGACTTTGATCTTGCTCTGAATCGTCGCATCGTTATTGATCACATCGCCAACGTTATTAATTAGCTTGATAATTGCTTTCGCCCTGCGATATCCTGCGCTGGCTTTTGCTCCAAATATGAACGTCCTTGGATAGAACTCCATGTCTGGATGTTTCTTCAACTCATTATATAGATACATGACATGTAAGATATTTAACAACTGTCTCTTGTACTCATGGAGACGTTTTACTTGTACATCGAAAATAGAGTTTGGATCGATGTCGATATGGTTGTGCTTCTTAATATATTCTGCAAGACGCACCTTGTTCTGATACTTAATGTCCATGAACTCCTTACGAGCCCACTCATCGTCTGCAACTGCGACTAACTTCTTCATCTCAGGAAGATGGGTAATCCATGCATCTCCGATTTTAGAAGTCACCCATTGGGCTAGCAATGGATTGCCATGTAATAAGAACCGCCGCTGCGTGATGCCATTGGTCTTATTGTTAAACTTCTGTGGCATCATCTGATAAAAGTCTTTCAGCTGTTGGTTCTTTAAAATCTCCGTATGTAACCTTGCCACACCATTGACAGAAAAACTTCCTACGATTGCAAGATGTGCCATCTTTACCTGGCCATCGTATACGACTGCCATATTCGCAATCTTGCTGTAGTCACCTGGATAACGAGTCTGGATCTCTATAATGAACCTACGATTGATTTCCTCTACAATCTGATAAATACGTGGTAATAGCTTAGAAAACAGCTCCACTGGCCATTTTTCTAATGCTTCGGACATAATCGTATGGTTAGTATATGCGCATGTCTTTGTCGTTACCTGCCATGCTTCGTCCCAGGACAGGTTATAGTCATCCATCAGAATCCTCATCAACTCTGCTACGGTAACGGTTGGATGCGTATCATTTAACTGGAAGCATACCTTTTCATGAAGACATCTTACATCCTCATGATGCTCCATATATTTTTTCACTGCACGCTGGATGCTGGCTGAAACAAAGAAATACTGTTGTTTCAATCGTAGCTCCTTACCTGCATAATGGTTATCATTTGGATACAATACTTCGCAGATTGTACGGGCAAGATTCTCTTGTTCTACCGCTTTTTGATAGTCGCCTTTATCAAATGAATCAAGATTGAACGAAGAGATTGCCTCTGCGTCCCAAATCCGAAGTGTATTTACTACATTATTTCCATAACCGATGACTGGTATATCATAAGGCACTGCCATAACGGATTGATAATTTTCCTGTACGAACCTCTCTTTTCCAGTCTCATCCTTCATATATCGTACGTATCCGCCAAACTTGACTTCTACTGCATATTCCGCACGCTTCATCTCAAATGGGTAGCCATGCTTTAACCATTCGTCTGGAACCTCAATCTGATATCCATTTTCAATCTTTTGTTCAAACATCCCGTATTTATAGCGTATGCCACATCCATATGCCGCATACCCGAGGGTAGAAAGCGAATCTAAGAAGCACGCTGCGAGTCTGCCAAGACCACCATTTCCTAATGCAGGATCTGGCTCCTGGTCCTCAATATTCACTAAATCAATTCCTAAATCGGAAAGTGCTTCTTTTACGACCTGATTCTGACATAGATTAATAATACAATTTCCTAACGCCCTGCCCATCAAAAATTCCATCGATAAATAATATACGGTTTTCACGTCTTTTCTCTCGTATTCTTGATGTGTCGCAATCCAGCGGTCAATAATCATATCCTTTACTGCATAGGATACCGCTTGAAAAATCTGCTGATCGTTCGCATCTTGGATCGACTTTCTATACAAAATCTTTAGGTTATCTATTACGTTCTTCTTAAACTCCTCTTTATTTACAATCTGCATAAATAGCCCTCCCAACTAACGGTAATTCATTTACCATTATATACCAAATTTTGAAGCATTCCTATAGCCAATGTCTCTAAAAGTTTTTTCTATATTTGGGCGAACTCGTAAAAGAATACCATACTCCACTCTATCCATTGTTGTTACTATAATACTATTCATAAAAGTCGTACAATTATACTTGTTTTCTGATAAATGTTCTTTAAATTTCTTTTACAGTTTTATGTACCGGCTATGGTATTCCATACTTTCCACAATATCTATATCTATCGTTTTTACTCCACAATATGCCTGTTTTTCTTATTTCCTTACTTTATAAAGAAAAAAGAACCAGACACTTATTGTTCTGGTTCTTTTGTGTGTTTACGCTCTATAGTTTTGTGTGATTGCTTTCACTTCTTCTACACATTCTGGTCTTAATAAGGATAGCATCTTTTGTTGGAATGCTACCACGTCCTCTTGTGTAAATGTGCCAGCCTGCTGTTTTGCGAAGTTTTCGCTTAACAACGCTTTTGCAGTCTCTTCATGTTCTTTCGCAATGCGTTCCATGATGAAGCTGAAAAACTTTTCTTGTCCTTGATTCATTGTATTCCCTCTAGTCAACTTTTTTAACGCCCATCTTAACAGCTTCGCCGTTGATGTTCCAGTCTTTTACGAAACCTTCTACTGCGCCATATACGATTTCATCG
>CALZJY010000262.1 GCA_945787925.1 uncultured Anaerosporobacter sp.
CTCCACCTTGCGGTCCGACTGGTCCTGTATAAATAGTAGTACCCTTTGGTATTTTAATCGCATATACATTATCTATATAAGAGCTTGCCTCATACGCACCAGTTTTCGGGTCTATCCAATGAGTCTTAACCGCTGTGTCAATTCTTACATTAGCAACAGAAGCAGGTGGCTCACTCGTAAACCATCTTCCATACGGATTTTGAGCATTACCTGCTCGATACATTATTCTATCTTCCTGTAATACTTCCATATTGTATCTGCCACCATAGAAATTCTTTGCAGGTTGATTGGGCATTTCTGCTAACGGTCCTGGATTTTCAATCATATTATATTGATAATTAGCTATATCATCTGACCCATATATAACAGTTGTTCTACCACTCTTCAACCCCAGCTTCGCCAAGTCACTATCCGATACAATCCCTTTATCCACCAACTTATGTACATCAGTTATTCCAAGCTTCTTAAGCTCGTCGGCGGATGCCAGTCCTAGCCTCTCCAAGTCATCTGCAGAATTTATACCAACCCTTACAAGGTCATCTATAGAGCTTATCCCTTTCTTGGCAAGTTCATCGGCACCTTTTACTCCCATTTTAACCAATGACTCTACTGAAGTCAACTTAGCAGCCGCCTCAGTACTTAATGCAGGTCCTTTTATGTCATCTAACTTGCTCGCCACCTTTTGGGTAGCCCCTACTGTCTTGTTTCCTTTTGCTGCTTTAGAGACCCCCTTATCCCCTATAAAATATTCAACGGCCAGTCCACCCAAATATCCCGCGCCATATTCTAATCCCTTCTCATCAATTGCATCGGATGCTTCTTGTGCCATTGCTTCTACAATAAGGTATGGATCATTCAGGATTTCACTAAAAAGTCCATGGGTTTTCCGTAAATAGTCGTCTGCCCAATTGGTTGCATCCTCTGGCAACAAACCACCAAAGGCAGTAACGGCGCATGCTCCTACATATTGTGCCAATCCTCCGGCTAATGAACATAACCCCTCTAGCAAATCTCCTATCGATGCTAGGAACCCTTCTAGGAAGGCTATCTGATCCTCAACCATTCCCTTTAGTAGCAACGCCAATCCTTCCCAAAAACTTGTATACTTATTTGCAATTCTCTTTGCCTTTTCTTCGTATTCATCATCCTTATTTTCATAAGACTGGATTTTTTTATAATAGTCATTTAGCTTATCAATTTTTTCACTAAATTCAGTAATTGAATTTGCTAAAAGTTTTTTGATATCATCTAGCCTCTCTGCGTTCTTACGTTTCCTTGCTTTTTCTTCTTCTGAATCATTCCATGTAAAATCAAAATTGTATGTACTCACATTTATTGGACAAAAGCAAACCGCTTGACAGGCAGCGATGATATCTTGCTTATTCCAATAAATATCATTTCGGTCTACGCGCATCATGCTCCCAAATGTAGTCGGTGAAATAATCGCACACATATCCTCTTTATATCCATAAAACAGTTTGTAAAGATCATCTACCTCTTCCTTAATTTCGGTTATACTCTTCTTGATCTTCGAAGACATTTTAAGCAATTCTTTTACTGTCTCACCTTTTCCACTCTTGACCTTCGTCTCAATCTCATTCATGGCTTCTTGTATATTTACTAATGCCCCACCATATTCTGCTAATGTGGTGGCAATCTGCTCTATTATAGCATAATTCACCTTTAGGTCTCTTTTAAACATACTAGACCTCCTCCCTATTCAAAATGATAGGTATTAATTGCTGTTTTTAACCGCTCACATAATTTCTGCATATCTGTTACAACGTCACTAATATCCTCTCGTATCTTGGCATTTTCCAAATCCATGTCTAAAAAATTCTTACTCATTTTTTTCTCTTGAGAGTCAATTTCTGATAGATATTTTCCTACCAATCGTTCACAATACTCTTTTGAAGCAAGTCCTTCCTGCCTCTTTGGCATATGTTTCATCCACTTTTTTAAAATCTTCAATTGCCTTTTCAACCAGTTCACTATATGCATTTAAATCGTCGACTAACTCTGGAGCTTTTGTATCACTCATGCAATCTAGTGTCTCCTTTATTTGTGATATAAAATCCGAATTAAATCCATTCAAACTATCTTTTGTATTCTTTATAAAATCCGTAGAATAAGGCGCAAAGGTTTCAATTGCTTCCCTTAGCTTTTTTTGCTGATTACTAATTCCCTCTAAATCAATTTTTAACTCATTGCTCATATCATCATCCTCCCATAGTAACGCCAGCGGACTTCTGTCCATCCTCAATGGTAAGCTTTTTCTTCATTAGATACACATAAGCATCCTCTTGTTCGTCACTATATCCTGTATGAATTACCTTTTCAATTAAAGCGGGTGTAAATTTTAGAATCTCCTGCCTGTTAAAATTGGAAATTGGATATACAACCCCTCCATATGTAAAATTTGCGAAAGAATCTTGACACAATCTACTTACTGCATCTCCTTCTATGAATTGCATCGGATGCTCCTTGTAATTATTCCTTGGCAACTACCATAATAAAAGGCCTCCTTAGATAAGATTTCAGATCTGATTCTTATCCAGAGAAGACCATTTATTACCACAGACACAAAATTTATTACAGACCCCTTGAGAGTCCTAAATTATAACCATAATAATTACTTTATTTTATTCAAAAACTTATTTGAATAGTCTTTTAAAAACCCGTTAACTTTATCTGTTTGTTCTAAATTGTTTTTTATGTACTTATCGCATAAATTTTTTAAATAATAATAAAATGTTTGATAATCAATAACAACTTCCTCACCACTATACAGACCAAACTCTACACCATCTAACTCTTCTCCATTAGCTTTATCAAATTCATCTAAATCATCTGGCAATGTACATGCCCCATATTCCTCTCCAAAACCTGTTCCTTTACTAATAGCTTCAAGTATTACTAAAAATCTTTTTTCACTAATCATGTTCATAACCATTAATACAGGTAAATGACTTTTATCTAATAATTCATCCTCGTTTAATCTACAACTGTTCATCTTATCTTTCTCCTTTCATTCTTCTGGGAAAAATGATGTTATATTACCATCCCCGAAGTATCCATGCCACGTTATACCTTTACTATCTACTCCAGACCATTCTCGTGGCATTATTCCATCATGTGATTTTGTTATTGCATCATTAGCAGCTTCAATCCCACGCTTAATAAATTCATCATCACTAATAATATCAGGATCATATATTGTTTTCTTAAACACCTTAGCACCATACTCACCCGTTGGAGTTCCATCTGGATTTAACTTAGGCATCTTATATTCAACGGTTTTAACTCCTGGCACTTTAGAAGGTGTTTCAGTTACTATCTGTACATCGTTCTTAAAAAATTCTTTACTATTATGAGCACCACCAATACCTCGTTTCCTTGGAACTGACGAATCTATATTTTTTATATGTGCCTTTAGCTCAGGGCTCGAGTCAAAGATAGTCTTACTACCACTAAAATAAACTAACTTTTTATAGAGTAAAATCATTTATTATAAAATAAAACCAC
>CALZJY010000263.1 GCA_945787925.1 uncultured Anaerosporobacter sp.
GGGAGAAATTTTTCAGGCGGTCATTTCAAGACGGTTTGAAGCAGAGTATAAGGGAAGCTTGCTGCAGGCATATCGAGTGATGCGGTCGATCAATCCATCGCCTTATATGTATATGATCAAATGTAAGGAGATCGAGATCGCAGGTGTCAGTCCAGAGACATTAGTGAGGCTGGTGGACGGGACACTTACTACATTTCCAGTAGCGGGAACGAGGCCAAGGGGCGCTTCCTTAGCGGAAGACTTGGCATTAGAGAAGGAATTATTAGAGGACGATAAGGAGCTAGCAGAGCACAATATGTTGGTAGACCTAGCCCGAAACGATATCGGTAGGTTAAGCAAGTTTGGGACGGTGGAAGTTGAGGAATATATGAAGATCCATCGGTTTTCCAAGGTCATGCATATCGCATCTGTCGTAACAGGACAGATCGAGGATGACAAGGACCAAGTCGACACGATTGCAACCGTGTTGCCAGCAGGAACCCTTTCGGGAGCTCCAAAGTTCCGTGCTTGTGAAATCATCGCAGAGTTAGAGGACGATGACAGAGGCGTATATGCAGGAGCCATCGGATATCTTGATTTTTCAGGAAACCTAGATGTATGCATCGGCATTCGCACCGCGGTAAAGAAGCAAGATAAGGTCTACGTCCAGGCAGGAGCAGGCATTGTTGCAGACAGTGTTCCGGAGAAGGAATATGAGGAGACGTACCATAAGGCAAGGGCCGTAATGGAGGCAATCGAACGGGCAAGCGAGGTGAATGGGCGATGATTCTAGTAATTGATAATTATGATAGTTTTTCTTATAACTTAGTGCAGGTCATGGGCACCATCCTAGTAGGGGATGGCATGGAAGGAACGGGAGACAATCAAAGTAGTAAGAAATGATGCGATTACAGTAGAGGAAATCGAGGCATTGCAGCCAAGCCGCATCCTCTTATCTCCAGGGCCAGGAAGGCCAAAGGATGCAGGAATCTGTGAAGCAGTCATCAAACGGTTTTATAATAAGTATCCCATCCTTGGCGTATGCCTTGGGCATCAGGCGGTTTGTGAAGCATTCGGAGCGACGATCACTTATGCGAAAGAGCTGATGCATGGAAAGCAGAGCGTGGTTTCCATCGAGAATGATTGCAAGTTATTTGAAGGATTAGAAGAGAAAGAAACGGTGGCAAGATACCATTCCCTTGTAGCAAAGGAAGATACGATGCCATCCTCCCTTAGAGTGATTGCAAAGGATGAGGCAGGGGAAGTCATGGCGGTTAAGCATAACAACTATGAGGTATATGGAGTGCAGTTCCATCCAGAGTCAGTCTTGACGCCAAAAGGAGCAAAGATTTTAGAAAACTTTATTCTAGGAGGGGAAAAGAATGATTAAGGAAGCAATTCAATTATTAGTAGAAAAGAAAGAGTTAAGTTATGAAATGGCAGAGACCGTGATGGATGAGATTATGAGCGGAGAAGTATCGGATATCCATATGGGAGCCTATCTTACCGCCCTTCGTATGAAAGGCGAAACAATCAATGAGATTACGGCAAGTGTCGCAGGGATGAGAAAGCATTGTAAGCGGTTGCTTCATAATCAGGAAGTGCTTGAGATTGTCGGAACAGGGGGAGATGGGGCAAACACATTCAATATCTCCACGACGGCATCCATGGTAGTCGCAAGCGCAGGAATTCCCGTTGCAAAGCATGGGAACCGAGGCGTTTCCTCTAAATCAGGAGCTGCCGATGTGCTAGAAGCATTAGGCGTGAATATTGAATTAGAGCCAGAGGAAAGTGCAAAGATCTTAGAGGAGATCGGCATCTGTTTCATGTTTGCACAAAAATATCACTCCGCCATGCGTTTCGTAGCCCCAGTCAGGAAAGCACTTGGAATCCGTACCATTTTCAATATATTAGGACCACTTGCCAATCCAGCAGGTGCGAACTTACAGCTTCTTGGGGTGTATGAGGAAGCATTGGTAGAGCCACTTGCGAAGGTGCTTGCAAAGCTTGGGGTAAGACGGGGAATGGTAGTCTACGGTCAGGACCGATTAGATGAAATCAGTTTGAGCGCGCCGACGACGGTTTGTGAGATTCGGGATGGTAAGAGTCATTCTTATGTGCTTCGTCCAGAGGACGTAGGACTTAAGACTTGTAAGAAGGAAGATTTAGTCGGCGGAAATCCAAAGGAAAATGCGGCAATCACATTAGCAATCTTAAATGGAGAAAAGGGACCGAAACGAGATGCCGTGTTGTTAAATGCGGGAGCCTGTATCTATATGAAGGAAGATGGTATTACTTTGGAAGAGGGAGTAAGGCGTGCCGCCCAGTTAATCGACAGCAAGCAGGCGCTTCATAAGTTAGAGGCGTTCATAAAATTATCCAATGAGGTGCAAATGAGCGTATGATTTTAGATGAGATTGTAGCAGCAACAAGAAAACGGGTTGCTTTGGTAAAAGGACAGGAGCAGGAAGTAAGGGTGCAGGCAGAAACGCTGGCGGCACAGGAGACGGAACGGTTTCCATTCGAAGAGAGGCTTAGGAGGACTGGGATGAATGTCATTTGTGAAGTAAAGAAAGCCTCGCCTTCGAAAGGCGTGATTGCAGAGGAGTTTCCGTATGTGGACATTGCAAGAGAGTATGAAAGGGCCGGTGCGGCAGCCATTTCCGTACTTACCGAGCCAGACTTCTTTCAAGGGAGCCTTGCCTTCTTAACGGAAATTAGCAAGGAAGTTTCCATTCCGCTCCTTCGAAAGGATTTTGTGATCGATGCGGTTCAGATTTATGAAGCAAAGGCAGCAGGGGCATCGGCAGTCCTCTTAATCTGTGCGATTCTTAGCCAGGAACAGTTAAGAGAGTATATAGAACTTTGTAATGCGCTTCATTTGTCAGCGTTAGTAGAGGCGCATGATGAGGAAGAAGTGGCTCTTGCAGTGAGGGCAGGAGCAAGAGTCATCGGAGTGAATAATCGAAATTTAAAGAACTTTCAAGTAGATATTACGAACAGCATGCGGCTTCGAAGCTTGGTAGGAGAAGAAGTGCTATTTGTAGCAGAAAGCGGAATCAAGACGAGGGAGCAGGTCAGACAGTTAGAGGGGGCCCGGGTAAATGCAATCCTGATTGGTGAGACGCTGATGCGTGCAGACGATAAGGAAAAAATGCTACATGAGTTACTCACCGATTTTAGTGGATAACGCTCAGAAAGTGGGGATAACATCATGACGAAAATAAAGATTTGTGGATTAAAAACGATAGAGGATGTGGAAATGGTAAATCGCATCCAGCCAGAATATGTGGGATTCGTATTTGCGCCATCCAAGCGCAGAGTTAGTGATGCACAGGCAATGTGCATGAAACAAAGGCTTTCAAAGGAAATTCAGGCAGTGGGTGTCTTCGTCAATGATTCCATAGAGCATATCGTATCCCTTTGCAAGTCTGGGTGTATCGACTTGGTTCAGCTTCACGGTGACGAGAGCGAAGGGTATATCAAGCAGGTGCAACAGCGTACGGGAAAGCAAGTCATAAAGGCAG
>CALZJY010000264.1 GCA_945787925.1 uncultured Anaerosporobacter sp.
GCAGAAGCATCGCTCCACTCAGCAACAATAGGGTAGCTGCAAATTTCATCTTTTATCTCATTTTTTCTCCCTTAATCGTTTTCTTTCGTGACTATTCGCCATATTATACCATGAATAATGACAGAATAAAAGATAGAATTCATACGAATTCTATCTCTTCCTACTCTATTTTGCTCGGTCTTCATTTACTTTAATGGAGATTGCATGTTTTAAATTATGGATATCGGCTTCAAGAAGATTGCCACCAAACTCACCATCAATCGTCCATGGTACCAATTCATCCGAAACAAACTTCACATGGCTTGCATGAAACGTAATGATATGCTCACTTGTTCTAGTTTCAGATAATAATGCATTGACAATCGACTGTAATTCTAATGCATTATGAGGAGGCTTAATCAGCGTCACTTCGAACATACCATCATTTAAAGAAACGTCTGGGCCATTGATTCCCTTGAATCCTCCGATGGAGTTCGAGTTACTTACCATACCAAATAAGAAATCCCCATCAATCTCTTTATCATCATAATAAACTTTATAATGATAGGATTGCAAACTTGGAATACGTTTTACTCCTTCTAATACATAGGCAAGTCTTCCTAGGATGTTCTTTATGCTTTGGCTTGTTGCATAGCTTACATCCGTAAATGCTCCAAAGCCTGCGACATAAATGAAATAATCCTCATTTAGTTTTCCAAGATCGTACGGAAATAACTTTCCATTTACGATCGTTTCTGCTGCATCGATCATGTTCTTGGAAATTCCAAGGCTTGTCGCACAGTCATTTGTAGTTCCTGTTGGAATATAACCACAAGGAGGTTTCTTCTCACATCTCATGATTCCTATCGCAACTTCATTTAATGTTCCATCTCCCCCAGAACATGCAACGATGTCATATTCACTGCCATACTTTGCAACGATCTCAGTCGCATCATTACGGCTTCTTGTAGCGTGAACGGTTACTTCGTAATCCGCATTTGAAAATGTCTCCAAGATATACGAAAGCTTGGATCTGATTACTCCTTTACCTGCAAAAGGATTGTATACAAACAATAACTTTTTGCGTCCCACATTAACACCTTCTTGAGCTTATTTTACATTTGTTGTAATAAACATTGCATCCCCAAATGAAAAGAAACGATATCTATCCTTTACTGCTTCTTCATAAGCTGCCATAACATGCTCTTTTCCTGCCAATGCAGATACTAACATTAGTAAGGTAGACTCTGGTAAATGGAAATTCGTAACCAGTGCGTCTAATACCTTAAACTGATATCCTGGATAGATAAAGATTGAAGTATCTCCATGACCGGCTCTTACAATACCATTTTCATCGGATGCACTTTCTACCGTACGACAACTTGTCGTACCAACACAAATAACACGGTTTCCTGCTGCTTTTGCGTCATTAATCTTTTTCGCTTCTGCTTCTTCTACTTGATAGAACTCAGAATGCATATGATGGTTTGTTACATCTTCTACTTTTACTGGACGGAATGTTCCAAGTCCAACATGTAATGTAACACTTGCGATCACAACACCTTTTTCTTTTAACTGTTCTAATAGCTCTTGCGTAAAATGTAAGCCTGCTGTTGGAGCTGCAGCACTACCTTCATATTTTGCATATACTGTCTGATAACGGTTCTTATCTTCTAATCTATGTGTAATATATGGAGGCAATGGCATCTGGCCTAATTGGTCTAAGATTTCTTCAAAGATTCCTTCATAGTGGAATTGAATATGACGATTTCCGTCCTCTAATACTTCGATTACGGTTGCTTTTAATAATCCGCCACCAAATACGATTGTAGTTCCAACTTTCGCCTTACGACCTGGTTTCACTAATGTTTCCCATACGTCATTCTCTTTACGTTTTAATAAAAGAAGTTCGATTTTTGCCCCAGTTCCTTCTTTTTCTCCGATTAAACGAGCTGGAATTACTTTTGTATTATTTACTACCAAGCAATCGCCTGGTTTTAAATAGTCTATTATATCATGGAATACTTTATGTTCAATATGACCTGTCTCTTTATCAAGAAGCATAAGTCTAGAACTATCACGTTTTAAAAGTGGATCTTGAGCAATTAACTCTTCTGGTAAATCAAAATAAAAATCACTTGTCTTCATTGTATTACTCTCTTTCTGCTTTAAGTGTCTCTACTTCAATACATTATAGCCAGTTATGCTAAAAAAAGCTAGTAAAATACTTAACTTCTCATAATTTATCTTTCCTTGTTTCAACAAATATAATCCCTTAAAAACTGCAGTTGCCCCTTAACATTTGAAAGAAATACGTGTAGAATAGGTAATATATGTAAACTATAAAGAGGTGAATACGTTGCCAGTCACAACATTTGCTGCAATTGATGTGGGTTCGAATAACATAACCATGAAGATTTACGAATTAACAAAGAAAAACGGGCTTCATGAGCTTGAAGCGATCAAACATACACTAGAACTTGGCTCCGATACGTATACCCATGGAAGCATCAGTTATCCTGTGATTCAGGAGCTGATTCAGACACTTGAGAAATTTTCCTCTAAGCTAAAAGAATACGATGTGAGCGATTACACCGCCTGTGCCACAAGCGGTCTAAGAGAGGCTAAAAATGGAGCTTTTATCATTGACCAGATCCGTCTTCGTACAGGACTTGATATTAATGTGCTATCTAATTCCGAACAGCGGTTCTTATGTTATAAAGCATTATCTTTCTTCGAATCGCCATTCCACAAGATGATTCAAAAGAATACGGCAGTTGTGGATGTAAGCTCTGGAAGCATTCAAATCAGCCTATTTCAACATAATGTATTGCAAAGTACCCAAAACATCAAACTTGGCTCTCTACGAATTCGTGAGATTCTTAGCGATTCCATGAAAGAAACACTAAACTATACGAATCTGCTCCATGAATATATTGATTATGATTTGACTACCTACGAAACCTTGTTCCTCCCTAACACGAAAATCCGCCATATGATTTGTTTCGGGGAACAGCTAAATGAGCTCATCCGACTTGCAAAGAAGCTTTCTTTCGGTGAAACGATCGAGGCAGAACGTTATACCAATGCCTATCAGAGCTTAATGAAAAAAGGCATTGATGCTTGTAGCAAAGAACTAAATCTCTCTAAAGAACAGACAAGCCTTCTGCTTCCTACTGCAATTATCTTTGAAAAACTGTTAACAAAGACAAAGGCTGGAGATATTTATTTTTCCAACACAAGCCTTTGCGATGGACTTGCTGTGGATTATGCAATGAAAAAAGGAAAGCTACTGATTCCCCATAACTTCGAAGATGATATCATTGAAATTTCTAGGAATATCGCAAGAAGATATCACTGCGACGAATCCCACATTACCAATGTGGAATCCATTGCTCTCACCATCTTTGATAGCATGAAAAAACTCCATGGACTAGAGAAGCGGGAACGCCTTTACTTGCAGATTGCAGTCATCCTCCATAGCTGCGGTGAATTCATCAACATGAACCATGTA
>CALZJY010000265.1 GCA_945787925.1 uncultured Anaerosporobacter sp.
AGAATCCTTCATCTTAAACGGAAGGTTATATTCTAATAATTTCTCAATCAGGCTTCGTGGCTGGATATTCGTACGGAACAAGATTGCCATATCCGAATAGTCATATCCCTGTTTGCGGAATTCTGCAATCTTCTCTAGAATTGCCTTGTTTTCCTCTGGCAGGGTTGCAAACTCACGAAGAGTCGGAGGGGTTCCCTCTCCTTTTACCGTATGGATTTGTTTTTCAAAACGCTTCTTATTATTCTTAATCAAACGAGAGGCGCTTTCTACGATCTTTTCGGTCGAACGGTAGTTGATATCTAACAATACTTGCTTTGCATCTGGATAATCCTTTGCAAAGTTTAACATGATTTCTGGCTTTGCCCCACGGAAACGATAGATGGACTGATCGTCATCCCCTACGATAAATAGGTTGTTTTGTGGTGCCGCAAGCATCTGGATGATACGGTATTGCAGCGTATTGATATCTTGGAACTCGTCAATCAGGATATACTGATATCTCTTCTGCCAGATGGCCAAGATATCCTTTCTCTCTCTAAATAGCTCATACGTAAATACCATCATATCATCGAAGTCGATCAAGTTATGGCGGCGTAAATAGTCATCATACGCATGATAAATCTTCTTAAAGATTTGTTCCGAACAGTTGATGGAATAGTAATGTTCTAAGGAAAGCATATCGCCTTTTACAAGGCTCACTTCACTTTGTACCCCAGAAATAAAGTCTGCCTCATCCTCAATCTCTAACTCCATGTTTCGAATCGTCTCTTTGAAAAACTGTGCCTTTTGTTCTTCACGGATGATATTGTTGGCATTGAATCCATACGCATACTTTAAGATCTGGAAGAAGACCGCATGGAACGTTCCGAAATGGACGCCGGTACGGGCTTGTCCCATCATTCGTTCAAACCGTTCCTGCATTTCTAATGCTGCTGCTTTTGTAAACGTAATGACTAATATATTATTTGGATTTACATGATGTTCTTCGATCAAAGTCTTTGTTCTTGTGGTGATTACGAATGTCTTGCCTGAACCTGGACCTGCAAGCACCAGCATCGGTCCTTCCTTATGGCGGATTGCCTCTGCTTGTGCCTTATTTACTTTATTCATGCATTTTCTCCCTTATTATTTCAAGTCTCTTAATTTCTGCATACTATCATATCATAAAATAATGTTACGGAAAAGATAAAGTATTTTACATCGACAGCAACAAAATGGCCCCATACAATTCTCCACTGTATGGGGCCATCCCTAAGTCTATATTAGCTTAATTTTTCAATACCAACACGGATTCTTCTTAAAGATTCTTCTTTACCTAAAATCTCCATGATTTCCCATGCTCCACCTGGAGTAGACTGTTTACCAGAAACAGCTGTTCTAAGTGGCCATAATACTAAGCCGTTTTTACATTCTTTTTCTGCAATGAAACCTTTTACGCAAGCTTCGATTCCAGGAATTGTGTAATCGTCTAAGTTTTCAAGAACTGGTAATAACTCTTTTAATACTTCTAAAGAATTTTCAGCGTTTGTCTTCATCTTCTTATGAGTATACATAGCGATATCGTAATCTGGCATTTCTTCGAAGAAATCGATCATGTCTTTGATATCTAAAAATGTTTCGATTCTTGTTTTTACAAGTAAAGCGATTTTTTCTAAATCTAAATCTTTTTTGATTACTTCTTTTACGTATGGAAGCGCTAATTCAAAGTATTTTTGGTCATCCATTGCTTTGATGTATTCGCTGTTCATCCATTTTAATTTCACCATATCAAATACCGCTGGGGATTTGTTGATGTTTTTGTAATCGAATTTTTCGATTAAGTCTTGTAAGCTTAAGATTTCTTGGTTGTCTGGTGCAGACCATCCAAGTAATGCTACGAAGTTTACAACTGCTTCTGTTACAAAGCCTTGTTCGATTAAGTCTTCGAAGGAAGAGTGTCCGCTACGCTTACTTAATTTTTTGTGTTCTTCGTTTGTGATAATTGGGCAGTGAACGTATACTGGTACTTCCCATCCAAATGCTTCGTATAAACGATTATATTTCGGTGAGGAAGATAAGTATTCGCTACCACGTACTACGTGAGTGATTCCCATTAAATGATCATCCACTACGTTTGCGAAGTTGTACGTTGGGTAACCATCGGATTTGATTAATACCATATCGTCAAGTTCAGAGTTATCTACTGTGATATCCCCAAAGATCACATCGTGGAATGTAGTTGTTCCTGTCGTTGGGTTATTTTGACGGATTACGTATGGGATGCCTGCTGCAAGTTTTTCTTCTACTTCTTCTTTAGATAAAGATAAGCAGTGTTTGTCATATTTTGCAACATCTTTAGAATCTGCAACGCTTTCGTGTAACTCTTCTAAACGTTCTTTTGTACAGAAGCAGTAGTATGCTTCTCCTTTTTCTACTAATTGTTTTGCATATTCCATGTACATGCCTGTCTTTTGACGTTCGGATTGTACATATGGGCCTACGCCGCCATCTTTGTCTGGACCTTCGTCATGAATAAGACCAGTCGCTTGTAATGTATTATAAATGATTTCAACAGCACCTTCTACGTAACGTTCTTGGTCTGTATCTTCGATTCTTAATAAGAAATCTCCACCTTCATGTTTTGCAATTAAATATGCATAAAGTGCAGTTCTTAAATTACCAACGTGCATTCTACCAGTTGGGCTTGGTGCATATCTCGTTCTAACTTTACTCATGTCAACTCTCCTTATTCTTGTTCTAGGCATTCTTTTTTACGCATTCACGCGTTACGCATTTACGCGAAATTGCCTATGAGCACTATATATCTTTATTGTGTTTTCACACTTTACTTACTAGTGTATCCAAACTTTTTCATTTTCTTAGTATAATAGAATGTATATAAAATATCAACTTTTTTTACATTATACTACATCATCATCGTTATTTCGCTCTTGTCGTTTTGCTTCCTTTTTCGCAATCCGGTTGTCAATGAATCTCATAAAGATAACTTTGATTAATGCTCCTACTGGAACTGCGAATAACATGCCAAGCAATCCGCCAATGGAACTACCGATGATCAAGCAGATAATGACTAGAAGTGGATGGATTTCGATACTTTGGCTTAGTAGCTTTGGTCCGATGATATTGCCATCGATAAATTGAATCACGATTAATGCCACGATTGCAATGACTAACTTCGTCATATCTCCATTTACTAGGCATACTAAGGCAGATAGGCCGTATGCGATAAATGGTCCGCAATATGGAATCAGGTTTCCAAGCCCAGCTAAGATACCGATGATGATGGCAAAGTTTACCCCTACGATGGATAACGTTAGGCTGATTAATACCATCATAACGCCTACGTCCATAAGCGTTCCCTTCATATAGCCAGAGAATACCTGGTCTGCATCTCTAAGGAAACGTTTCATTCTAGCATTGGCACGATCGCTAAATAACGCATAGGATACTTTCCCTACTACTCCTTTGATCATCCTTCCATCGATTAAGAAG
>CALZJY010000266.1 GCA_945787925.1 uncultured Anaerosporobacter sp.
CCCTTAGTGTGTCCACCTTATTAGAAATCGGTGCAGGTGGAATTAGTTTTATCGTAATACAGATGATCATCACTATTTGCTGGACAATCTTTATTGGAAAGAGATTAAAGTTCAGCGAGAACTTTGGATTGATGATGGCGGGAGGAAATGCAGTTTGTGGTTCTTCCGCAATCGGTGCAATCGCTCCCGTAATTGATGCAGACGATAAGGAAAAAGGAATTGCCATTACAATCGTAAACGTAACAGGAATTTTCTTAATGTTCTTGCTACCAGTAATCGCTGGAGTGTTATACGGACAGAAAGAAATGCCAACATCCGCCCTAATCGGTGGTACGCTACAATCCGTAGGACAAGTAGTAGCCAGTGGTGCTATGGTAAATGAGAGTGTAAAAGAAGTAGCGACAATCTTCAAAATCGTACGTGTGATCTTATTAGTCGTCGTCGTATTAGTATTCGGACATCTAAAATCCAGAACAAATGAAGAAATTATTGAGGAAGAAATAGAAGATGTAAAGAAAGGAAAAGTAAAGGTGCCATGGTACGTAATCGGTTTCTTTGTTACCTGTGCATTAGTTTCCTTAGGAGTGATTTCTAAGCCGGTATCAGTAGTATGTAAGGCAATTAGCAATAGGCTTGAGGTCATTGCCCTTGCAGCCATCGGATTAAAGGTAAATGTAAAAGAACTTGTAAGACAAGGAAAAGCCGTTACGATTTATGGAGTTGCAATCGGAATCATGCAAATCGTAAGTGCGATCCTGCTAATTACTTTCCTTGTAAAATAAGAATTAGAGTAGCGAAAGAGCCTGTATTTGGGGCTCTTTTTTTGGGGTTACACCCGAATATAAAATTTGTAGAAAATTACTAATAAAATTTATATAGATGTAAGAAATTTAATATTTATGTAAAAAAATTCCATTTTTATAATAGAAGATAGAAGAATGAAGAGAAAGGAAGATTGTAGTATGAGGAGAAGGAGAACTATGAAACGTACATTATCCTGTGTGCTTGCAGTTTCTATGGCAGCAGGAAATGTAGCATTACCAGCACAGGCAGCCATTGTTTCTGCTGCAGACAAAGACCAGGCAGTAAACAACGGAATCGATTTTATTGGGGTAAAGGTCGATGAGCAGAATGCCGTGAAGGGAATGCAGTTATATCTAAATGGGGTTTATGAGACTGGTATCGAATTAGAAGCTGGAACACATACGTTACAAGTAGTAAATGGGGATAGCAACGTAGGTGATCTTAGAACGATTACACTGAAAGAAAAGGCAACTGTGTACATAAGGTTAAAAGATGGGGCCGTGTATGACTCTGTAACAAACAAAGAAGAATTCCCATATGCCTCCTTAGTAGGCAACTTTACTGGGTTAGAATTCCTTAGAGGAGAAGAAAGATACGACATCGCTGTTTGGGATCCAGCAGATGAAAATGGGCGTATGGACTATGTAGGAGGAGGAATCTATAAGAAGACAGTAAACTTCAAACCATTAGAACAAGAACTTACGCTTGCAGATGGAGGGTACAAGGTTGCATTTAATGGAACTTGGGATCGCTCGATTGGAGATGGCGGGAACAATATCGCACTTACCATTCCAGCAAAGACAAGTGAAATCACATTCTTCGTAGACGGAATCAATGAAAAAGTATATAGTTCTATTGGAACTGGAACGTATCATGTGACTCAGAATTCAGGGGAAATCGAATACCCTGCATTTGGAATGACGGTATCCTTAATCGGTACAGCAAGAGAAAATGATGATACAAACTGGGCAGTGGATGCTAAGGGCTATGAGTTTGTGCAAATCAGTGATACGCTATTCTTATACCAAAAGACATTCAAGGCTGGTTCCTATGAATATAAAACATCCTTTAACTATGAGAAGTGGTATGAGAAGACAGATAATAAGAAAATTACCGTAACAAAAGATGATACGCCAGTCGTATTCCTATATGATGCAAGCGACGAAAGCTTATACGATTCTGTAGCGGATAGCGGAGTCATTGCGGAGAAGTTAGGAATGCAGACAGCTCCTGCAGAATCTAGTGTAACGACGAATGCCAATGGTACGACGAAATTCGTAACGACTGTTGCAGAGAAGGAAACAGATTCGGTACAGCTTGTATATGCAAATCGAAATAATCCATCCGAATTTAAGAAGATTCCTCTTCAAAAAGGCATTGCAGGAAATGGCAAGTTCAATGGAACCTTTGCAACTTCTGATATATTCTTTGGCGATGACGCAGTAGATATCATTTACTATTATGAGGTAAATGGAAATGAGGTAATGGATCTGTCTGGAGAGACAGTCATGGTGGATGGTAAGGGCTACGCTTCCTATACGAGAGATCAATTTACGGGACGAAAAGTCAATGTACCTGGTACGTTTTCAAATCCTAGCTGGGATCCAAATTCGAACCAGATGACCTATGAGGGGAATGGTATCTATACATATACATTTGAAAATGTAGCGCCAGCAAATTATGAATTTAAGATTTCCATGGGTTCTTGGGATGAGAACTATGGACGCGAAGGGAAAGCAGGCGGTGCAAACTATCAAGTAGCCGTACCAAAGACGCAGGATGTCACGATTCGTTACAATGACATTACGACACATTTTGCGGTTACTTCCGTAGAATATATCATCGCAGATATCGCACTTTCTGGAAAGAACATCGAAGAAGGAACGAAATTCACAGATCCTGGCCTTGCAGGAATCTATACTTGTGTCGTTGATCTTCCGGCAGGAACCTATGATGATATTAAGATGACGTATGAAGGAAAAGAATACAAGATGGACACGTTTACGGTAGATAAGGATAAACCGGTAACGTTCTATTTTGATCCAAGTACGGATATCTATTATAACGATTCTACCGTAATGGATATCGATGCATCCAAAGTATACTTTAACTCCAAAGATAGTAGCTGCAAGAGCGTATTTGGTGCAGCAGAAGAAGGACAAAAAGTTACGTATACGATTCAAACAGGACAAGATGCTACGAAAGCGCAATTAGTCGTAAAAGGACCAACAACGCAGACGGTTGATTTGAAACAAAGCGTAAAAGGAGATACGGCATATTGGAGTGGAGACCTTACGGTAGACACATATGGACAGTACAAGTATTTCTTTGTTGTATACTATGGAACTTCCGTTAAGATTTACTGTGATGATGATGGCAATTATGGAAGCGGCATGCTTACCGATATCAGTTCGTTAAGAACGTATGACTTAACGGTATATAAGAAAGGATTCAAGACTCCAGATTGGATGAAGAATGGTGTTGTATATCAAATCTTCCCAGACCGTTTCTATAATGGAGATACAAAGAATGATGATGCACAGACAACATCAAGAGGTGCAATGGATTATGAGTTCATTACGAACTGGAGCACGCTTCCTGAAAATCCAGAACAAGAAAAATTAAATCCAGATACGTATCCTGAAAATGCATTTAAGGGGGATGGAG
>CALZJY010000267.1 GCA_945787925.1 uncultured Anaerosporobacter sp.
CTGGCAAATTCACAAATTTTGCAAATCTGGTTTTTTCACGATATCCACCTCCATCAGGCGTAAGTTCCATACTTGTGACAGTTTCACCAAAGTTAGCTGCCCATGAATCAAAGTGATAGATTCCAAGCTCCTTTAATCGATCCATCTGTAAGTATTTTTGCATAATATACATTTCTCCCATTGTATTACTAATAGGCGTTCCTGTTGCAAAAACAATATTTTTACCAGGCGTCATCTCCTGTATGTATCGAATCTTCAAAAACATGTCCAATGATTTTTTTGCACCATTTGGATTGATACCTGCCACTCTAGTCATCTTCGTAGTAAATGATAAATTCTTATACTCATGTGCTTCATCAAGAAAAATTGCATCCACCCCAAGCTCTTCAAAAGTAATGATATCATCCTTATACCCTTCTCTTTTTAATGACTCAAGTCTTGCTTCTAAACTCTTACGCTGTGCTTCCATCTGTTTTATAGTCCAACGTTCATTATTATTATCTTTTATCTCTGCAATTGCATCCATGACCTCTCGAATTTCTTCATTTAAATATCTGGTTTGTCTCTCAGTAGAAAGTGGAATTTTTTCAAATTGTGAGTGACCAATAATTACCGCATCATAATCTCCTGTTGCAATCTTACTGATAAATCTTCTACGTTTTTTCTTCTCGAAATCTTTCTTTGTTGTCAATAACAAATTTGCAGATGGATATAGTGTCAAAAATTCATTAGCCATTTGTTGTGTCAGATGATTCGGTACTACAATCAATGGTTTATGCGCAAGCCCCAATCTCCTTAATTCCATGCAGGCAGCTGCCATCTCAAAACTTTTCCCTGCACCAACACAATGCGCTGCAAGAGTATTTCCTCCTCTTACAATCCTACAGACAACATTCTTCTGATGCTCTTTCATTGTGATTTCCGGATTCATTCCAGGAAAAGTCATATAGCTACCATCATATTCTCTTAATCGTGTAGAATTAAAAGTTTCGTTATAATAAGACACATATTTTTCTCTTCTTGTTATGTCTTCAAAAATCCATTCACTGAATTTTTCTTTTAATAATGTAGCTTTATCTCTTGCCAGCATTGTCTCCTTCTGATTAACTTCATAATGATACTTACCATCTCCATCGTCAATACGGTCGTTAACGGTCACTTCTCTCAAATTTAATAAATCTTCCATGATTTCTAATGCATTCTTTCTTGAAGTACCATATGTATTATTGATATTTACCATATTACCATAGTAATAGGATTTGTTAGCAATGTTAAAATTATTGCTCCTTGGTTCATAATTGACTTGCAAGATATCCTCATATCGTAATGGGATTTCAAGTATATCTAATAGAAATTTCTTATAATCTTCCTTATCAATCCAAGTTGTTCCTATTCTAACAATTATTTCACTAGCATCTAGTTCTTTCGGCTGCACTTCTTCTAGCGCTACTACATTTATCTCATATCTGCTATCCTCTTTCACATAAGTCTGTGCAGTCCTCAATTTTTCTCTGACGTTACCAGATAAATATTCATCTGAAGTTTCCCACCCAACATATGGGTTTTCTTTTTGTGCTCTTTTAGGATTTAAAAAAATTTCTCCACGTAGTTCTTCTATAAGAGTTTCAAAAGATACATCATATAATTTCAGAATTTCTTTTATATCAACTTTTCCTAAATCATTGAGTACCATATTCAATGCATCAATTGCAGTATCTGCCTTATCTTTTTTTATATATGGTTTTATAGTCTGTTCTGTAAAGATTTTTGATTTATGAATACCTTCATCTGTTGGAATTTCGAGACTGCATATAAACGGATACTCGATATCATCATCAAATGCATTCCTATTACTACTATCAGAAATATATCCATATTCCTTAACAAAACGATCATATTTTTCTGTAAGAGTATTCTGCCAAATTTTTAGTTCTTCTTCATTGCATCCTTTTACCTGTATATCAATCAATTTATGAAGAATTTCTCTAATCTCACACATTCCCTTAATACGTTCAAGGCTTCTCTTATTTCTTGCTTTGTAGAGATACATAGAAGCATTATTTCTTAGATATACATTTCCATTCCTAACAGTAAAAGTATTGTTTTTGACTGTCGGATCTGCAGGAATAACTGTATTCTCCTCATGCTCTGGTTCCTCAATCAGCTCCTCTACTCTCGCAGCAAAAACATTCTCCGGAAGAGAACTTACTGCTGATTTTAATAATTTTTCCAAGCTTTCACCTTCCCTTGGTACCATTATTGTAACAGCTCTATCCTCCCCAAATCGTGAAGTATCCTTTACCATTGTTCCAAGTAACATTTCTGGGTGATCTTCAAAATAACTGTTTATCGGAATACCATCCTTTGTTATGCCAAGATGAATCCATTCAGGTTCGCAAATAACAGGAGCATCTTTTTTCTTCAGGAATAATATATCGGAAGTTGCCTCTGTATTTGCAGATGCCTTAAAGGTGTTGTTCGGTAGACGAATTGCTCCTACTAAATCTGCTCGCTCTGCAAGATATTTACGCACTTTTGAATTTGCTTTATCTAATGTCCCCTTTGAAGTAATAAAACATATCAATCCCCCTGGTGCAACTTTATCAAGTGCCTTTGCAAAAAAATAATCATGTATAAGAAAATTATTTGATTCATACTCTCTATCGTATACCTTGTAATTTCCAAAAGGTACATTCCCAATAACAACATCAAAAAAGTTGTTTTCAAGTTCAGTTTTTTCAAATCCCATAATTTGAATATTAGCTTCAGGATGAAGTAATTTTGCTATTCTTCCAGAAATTGAATCAATTTCTACTCCATATAACCTACTTTGTTCTCTTAATTGTTCTGGCATAGCATTGTAGAAATTTCCGATACCACAAGAAGGCTCTAAGACATTGCCACCCTTAAATCCCATTCTATCCAGAGCCACATAAATTTGATCCATAACTACTCTTGGTGTATAGAAAGAATCTGTCTCACTTGAACGAGCTGCTTGATATTCTTCTTCTGTTAATAGTGCCTTTAATTCTTTATACTCTTCTTTCCATTGAGACACTGAAGAATCAAATGCATTGGAAAGTCCTCCCCACCCAACATAATGACTCAAGACATACTGTTCATCCGACGTTGCATAGCGATGTTCCTTTTCTAATCTCTTAAGCAACTTGATTGCTTTTACATTTTCATTGAAACGTTCCTTATCACTTCCATTATTAGAATGCCATTCTTCTGAATAATGATACGGGATCGCTTCCCCTTTCATGATAATCCCATCACGAATAACTGATTCCTTTTTTTCAATAATCCCGGAACCATCATTTGCCACCAACGTTACTACATCATCTTTCTTATCATATACTATATAACTTTTCTCACCATCAGAAATATCATTCCCCGGAGTTATATCTGAAGAAACCATCGGTTGTGTTTCTTCTACATATATATCTTCTTTTTTCTTATCATCCACT
>CALZJY010000268.1 GCA_945787925.1 uncultured Anaerosporobacter sp.
CTAAATAAAAAAAGAGCCTTAGCGTAAGCCAGGGCTCTTTTATACGATTTGTCTATTCATTAAGCAAGTTTGTTTACCGCTACAGTTAATCTAGAAATTTTTCTAGCAGCTGTGTTTTTGTGGTAGATACCTTTGCTTTGAGCTTTGCTAATTTCTGAGATAGCAGCTCTTAAGTTAGCAGTTGCAAGTTCTTTATCGTTTGCAGCAACAGCAGCATCAACTTTTTTAATTGCAGTTTTAACAGCAGACTTAATTGCTTTATTTCTCATTGTTTTAGTTTCGATAACTAAGATTCTCTTTTTAGCAGATTTAATGTTAGCCAATCCGTACACCTCCATTGCTATGTGGTAATTTGTTTAATATTGTTTCATTAAATCCGGACACGGACGTTTCTAATGTAAACATACCACTATATCTTAGTATAAAGTTAATAGAATGTCAATATGAATTTGCGTAATTTTTGTGGAAAGAATTGACGGTAAAGTTGTTTTTTGAATCAAAAGGATATCGATTGGAGAAAATAAATGTGATTTAAAACGTATTGAGAAATGAGATAGAGAGGGAGTCCTATGAACGATAATACAAGATTTTTAAACAATAGAAGAACGGACCTTGCGTTAGAAGAACGAGAAAGTTTTGAAGAAGATGATGTCGAAATCAAGGGGGTTGTCTTAGAAGAAGAGTATGACGAGGAACAAAATATAAAAATTACCAGAGTGGAAATCAAGGATGAACGTGGTGCCGAGGCAATGCGTAAACCGATTGGAACGTACATTACGATTGAAGCACCAGACATCGCTGGAGCGGATGAAGGATACCATGAGCCGGTCAGCAAATTGGTGGCGAAATATATTGAAGAGTTAGCAAGGGGAGTAGAAGGAAAGCATGTCCTAGTAGCAGGATTAGGAAACCGAAGCCTGACTGCCGATGCCCTTGGTCCACAAGTGGTGGATAATTTATTTGTAACAAGACATCTTGTACGAGAATTCGGAACAGAGTTTGCCAAACGCAACAAGATGGAATCCATGAGTGCGATTTCTCCAGGTGTTATGGGGCAGACAGGGATGGAAAGCAGCGAGATCTTGCGAGGAATAATAGAGGAGACAAAGCCAGACATCTTAGTAGTCATTGATGCCCTTGCAGCAAGAAGTGTCAGCCGTTTGAATACGACGATTCAGATTACGGATACGGGAATCAGTCCAGGAGCAGGTGTAGGGAATAACAGAAATGCTTTAAATGAAGAAAGTCTGGGAGTGCAAGTCATTGCGCTAGGCGTACCAACGGTGGTCGATGCAGCGACGATCGTACAAGACCGTATGGAGGAAGCGCTTCGTAAACGAGGATTTTCGGAGCAAGAAGTATATCAGTTCTTATCCGAAATGACAGATCAGGATGTGAGCAATATGTTCGTAACGCCAAAGAATATTGACGATTCCATCAAACGAATCAGTTATACGATCAGCGAAGGCATTAACTCTGTCTTTTATAAAGCGCCGACTGCGGCTCAGTCATAAAGAAAAAGCTCCCTCACCTACTATGGATGAGGGAGCTTGTGACTTAGTCTTTCGTAGTCAGTACATGGTTTAAGATGTCTGCGAGAGGTTCCATTGCCGCTTTTACTTCGGCAACCGTATTGTTGTTATCTCCGACCTCGATCAGGCTGTAACGCTCTACTACATGCATATTGTAGCGGAAACTCTTGAGGAAGTTTTTCTTCGTAAACTGAGGATAGGTCTGCATCGCATAGAGCTTCATTTGAAGGCTGAATGCCAGATTTGCTTGCAAGTTCTTGTTTGTGTGGAAATTCAACGAACTTTTCTTATTATTGCTAACACCATTAAAGAACATGATTGGTGCCATTTTTTTATCTCCTACGTTAACGACAGAATGAATCGCGGATTGTTCAGAAACCCCGTCACGATGGATGTCTAGCACGACCTGGATAGAGGGGTGCTCTTTTAGGATGCGGGTCAGATCTTTGAGTGCCTCATTATAAGAAGTATTATAATTATATTGTTTCGTATAATGCATCACTTCAAACCCATATTTCTTTGTTAGGATGCGTGTGAGTTCATCACCAACCCCTACGATAGAATCGCTTCTTACGCCAGGGCGGCTATCTGCAAAGGTTTCATGGGCGTGAGTGTGGAAGATGAGGATTTGTGGTCCTCCTGATTTCTTAGTTATGGTCACGTCTTTTGCTAGCATTTTTTTGACATTCCAGACCGCTGGGTCAATGACGCAGGATGGATTGATTTTGTAAAAGGTCTTTAATAGATAGTCGCGGTCCATACACGCAGTCAGGTTCTTGATCGCACGTTGATTTGCTTGTAGTTGTTGTTTTTCCGAACCAGAAAGTTCGGCTGAAGCCATTGCTGTAGAGACATCATACTCGTCCTCAAAGTAAACATTGTCATAACTATCGAGAGATGCATTGGTTTCGAAATCACTTTGCGAAGAAGCCATTAAAGGAGTTGTTGCAGAAGACGGCGTACTCGCTGGAGCGGCTTCTTTTGTAAGGATTTTTATGCTGTTCGAAAGTTGATAATGAGAAGAGTGCTCGGACGAAGGTTGTACATACTGTATGACAGGCGAATACAATGCATTTGTGAGTAGCTGCTTGGTCACATCCTTCCGGTTTGGATCAAGGCAATAGGAAATGGTTGCAGAGTCGTTCTGAAAGATGGAACAGGCAAGGAAGCTTGTCATATCTTTTACTGCCCGAGAGGCATTCTTTTTTAAGCCAGTACCTAAAAAAATAGAACTAAGAAGGAACAGTATGTACAGTAGGATGCATACAATCAATGTTTTTAGTAAAAACTTTTGCTGTTTTTTCCTAATAGGAGCATTCATAAAATGGATGGACCTCCCTTCTTAATGGCAATGTTTTACCATGGTAAGTATATGCGAAGAGCCACCTAATCTTGCATAGAAAAAACGAGCCGAAATCGGAAATAAGAGCGTTGTCGGAAATTGTCAGCAATGCCATAGTTTTCGGTTGTATGAGTTACCTGAATATGCTATAATACATTGAATAATGCGAATAATGGAGGAATTATATGTCGAGCATAGACCAAAGCAAAATCAGAAATTTCTGTATCATTGCTCATATCGACCATGGTAAATCTACTTTGGCAGACCGTATTATCGAAAAAACTGGCCTACTAACGAGCCGTGAGATGCAAGCGCAAGTGCTTGATAATATGGAATTAGAGCGTGAACGTGGTATCACAATTAAGGCACAGACTGTGCGTATCGTATATAAAGCAAAAGACGGTGAGGAGTATATCTTTAACTTAATCGATACTCCAGGACATGTCGATTTCAACTACGAAGTATCTAGAAGTTTAGCAGCGTGTGAAGGTGCCATCCTAGTTGTGGATGCAGCACAAGGGATTGAAGCACAAACACTTGCGAATGTATATTTAGCATTAGATCATGATTTAGACATCATGCCAGTAATCAACAA
>CALZJY010000269.1 GCA_945787925.1 uncultured Anaerosporobacter sp.
CGTTGTTGGAGCATTGTCAGGAGCCATATTGTTTGACTTTTGACATGCGGTAAAGGTAAGGGCTGTCGTTAACAAGAAGGCGCCTGTAAGTAGTTTTTTATTTCTCATTGGATTTTCTCTCACTTTATTCATTTATTTTGGTAATCAATATTATAAGAATGGGCAGTTGAATTATCAATATGAAAAAAGTGGATTCCTAGAATTTCCTCAATCCAGGTAAATAGAGGAAACAAATCAACAAAAAATATTATATGTTCAAATCTTTTTAATTCTATTATAATAAAAAAATACTACTCAGAAATAACAGTAAAGTGGTTGTGAGAAATGAAGAAAGAGTGGATACGAGAATGATTCGTAAGTTTAAAATAGAGGATCTTGATCAAGTGATGGAACTATGGTTCTCCATAAATTGTTCCGCACATTCCTTTATTCCAAAGGAATATTGGGAAGAAAATTTTGAGATGGTAAAAGAGATGATGCCAAAGGCAGAACTTTATATAGAAGAGCAAGAAAATCGAATTCATGGATTTATCGGCATGATGGAAGAATACATTGCAGGGCTCTTTGTATCGGAAGAGATGCAAGGAACAGGGATCGGAACGAAGCTTGTAGAGCATGTAAAACAAAGAAAAGAATCGTTAGTGCTTCAAGTGTATCAAAAAAACAATCGTGCTACGTCCTTCTATGAACAGCAACAGTTTGTGGTAGAAGGAGAACAGGTAGATGAAGCAACAGGAGAAGCAGAACTCCTTATGAAATGGACAAAAGGAAGGAGGTAAGACCATGTCATTTGATTTTGGAAATGCCAATCAACAACAGAGGGAAGCCATTACGTGTACGGAAGGCCCTCTGCTTATTATTGCAGGTCCTGGAACGGGAAAAACATTTACGTTGGTAAAAAGGATCGTGTACTTAATTACCGAGCTTCATGTGCAACCGGAAGAAATCATGGTTGCTACATTTGCAGAAGAAGCGGCAAAGGAGCTTGTAACAAGAGTTTCCGGTGAATTAATCAAAGTAGGAGCCGAAGTAAATGTAGATGAGATGTATATCGGAACATTTCATTCCATTTGCTTGCGCTTATTAAATGAGAATCTAGAGTTTGCTAGGATTAAGAAGAATTACCGTGTGTTAGAGCAGTTTGAACAGCAGTATATGATCTTCTCTAGTTTGAAGAAGTTTCGAGAAATTCCAAACTATTCCTTGCTATTAGACCAGGTAGGTCCATGGCAGGAGGCTGCCAAGATTGCGGCCTATGTCAATGGATTAAAAGAGGAATTAATCGATTGCTATGCAATGCTAGAAGAACGTACGCCGCAATTAGAAGCACTTGCAGGAGTGGCTTGTTTATATGAGCAGTTGATGCAGGAAAGGAATATGATTGATTTCTCAAGCATACAAACAGAAACCTATTGGATGCTTAAGAAGAATCCGCAAATTCTTTCAGAATTGCAACAAAAGATACGTTACCTTATGGTGGACGAGTATCAGGATACGAACTATATACAAGAGACCTTGGTATTATTGCTTGCAGGAGAAAGAAAGAATATCTGTGTTGTTGGGGATGATGACCAAGGATTATATCGTTTTCGTGGAGCAACGATCCGTAATATCTTACAGTTCCCAAATCATTTTGAAGAGGGAATCTGTAAGCGAGTCTATCTGACGAATAACTATCGTTCTGAGAAACAGATTATTGAATTTTATAATGACTGGATGGATGACACGTATCTAGAAGGGAAGAACCGAGAGTTTTATTGGGGGCAATTCCGCTATCCGAAGAATATCGTGCCAGGAAAGCAAGAATATAACAACCCAATTTCGGTTGTAAAGTGTTCTGCACCGAATGAGATTGAGCAGTGGTATCGAAGAGTATATGAGTTTATCGAGTCCCTAAGGAAGAAGGGCATACTTACCGATTATAATCAAGTAGCGTTCCTATGTCGTTCGGTGAAAGATAAAAAGATATTAGGGCTCATTCAATATTTAGAACAGAGAGGAGTGCCTGTATATTCTCCTCGTTCTGAGCGCTTTTTCAATCGTTCTGAGATAAAACAGATCATCGGTTGTATCCTATTATGTTTTAAAGAGGCAGTGGATATCGTAAGAGATCCGGACTTCATTCAATATTGTCAGCATTTAGATGCGTATTATAACGAGGAATGTATCCTTGCAGCAAAACGTTTAGTAAGGGAACATCCAGATACATTAGGCAGATGGATGCAACAAAGAAGACAAGAACATGAGAGAGAGGCATTCCATGTCGATTATGCACTGACAGGATTGCTGTATCAGTTATTGGAATTTGAACCATTTCATAGTTATGTGGAAGTCGATCCAGGAGATGGGATGCAGGATGAACGCCCTGCAAGAAATATGGCAATCCTAATGTCTTGTTTTGGGAAGTTTGAAAATATGCATGGAATTGAACGATTTACCCCAGGTAATTATAAGGCAGTCTTAAAGCGTTTCTTCCAATGGTATCTTCGATTTTTATATGAGGATGGCATTCGTGAATATGAATATAAGGAAGAGTATGCACCAAAGGGTTGTGTGTCCTTTATGACGATCCATCAATCCAAAGGAAAAGAGTTTCCGGTGGTAATTGTAGATTCTTTGGATAAGACTCCATGGTCAAGAAAGAGTGTGTTTGACTCGGTGATGAAGATGGTGGAAGAAAAATATGCCCACCGTCCAGCATTTGAGCCAGTAGAAGATATCCATTATCATGATTTTTGGAGACTATATTATACGGCATTTTCTAGAGCGCAGAATTTATTAGTGCTTTCCTGCTGCGAATCGAGAGGAAAGTATCCAGTGCCTAGTCCTTGTTTCGCATATTACTATGACCGATTACGTGAATATGACCAGGTAGATCTGTCTAATTTGCAATTAGAGTCCATCAAGCCAGTGAATGTAAAGAATCAGTTTTCCTTTACTGCACATGTTGGTGTTTATGAGCGTTGTCCATTACGCTATAAGTTCTTTAAGGAGTTCGAGTTTAAGGAAACTCCAGTAGTAGCAACGGTATTCGGTAGTCTAGTCCATCAGACGATTGAAGACATCCACCGTGCAGTCATTCAAAATGAAGAGGAAATGATTACTCCAGAGAACGTGCATAAATGGATGGAAGAAAATTATGCCTTATTAGCGAAGGTACAGCATATCAAGCTAGGAGAACAGCAGCGTGAGGCGGCATATAAGCATGTCATGCGTTATGTGACAAGAAATGCAGGAAGCTGGGATCGAATCGAGGATGCGGAAGTCGAGGTTAGCATCGTAAATTCTAAGTATGTACTACAAGGTAAGGTCGATTTGATTCGTAGAGATGGCGACTGCGTAGAGGTTGTGGATTTTAAATCGGAAAAGAAACCAAACTTAGAAGAGGGATCTGCAGCGTTTGATCGTTATCGTCGCCAGTTAGAGGTATATGCATACTTGATTGAAGAACGTTTAGGTAAGAAAGTGA
>CALZJY010000270.1 GCA_945787925.1 uncultured Anaerosporobacter sp.
GCTAAAGTTGTATATGAATATTTATATAGACAAATAGATGATTCAGGTGTAAGAGCTACTATAGATTTCTTATTAAATAGAGAAGAATCTCATAATGCACTATTTAGAGAAGCTTTAAACAAGGTTCAAAAAACAGGTTCTAATAAAGATTTTGGAGTTACTGAAGATTCTAAATTATACTTTAATCTTTCTAATCCTGGACCAGAACATGAAGCACCTAATCCAACACCTCCATCCTTCGAAAATCCTAGAAAATGAAAAAGGAGCTGCTAAAGTTTAGCAGCCTCTAATTTATTTCATAATGACTAGATCATCATCCATTACTTTTGACTTTAATAGAGGTCTTACCTTTATGACAAATATAATTACTGTTATTGCCGTTGCTGTAATATCTGCATCTGTTAACGAATCAACAAAGCTCTTATTTCCTTTTACCGTTACTTCAACATATTCACCTTCGGTAATCTTATACACCTTACCTCCAGATGCTACAATATCGTCGTTTTGAATGTCTACCTGAACACGAAATGTCCTAGAAATCGTAGGGTCTTCGATATTGATGATGACTACCCATAATAAAAAGGCGATGGCAACGGATAAAATTTTGAATCCCAGATTATTGGTCCACTTTTTTTTCATCTTTGCTTCTACCTTTCCATATTCTGAATTTCTTCGTATTGGAAGACTCTTTTCCATCGGAGCCCTTTAGACGCTGGCGTAACTCCTCAGCCTCGATATTGCGAATGATTTCTCCTCCTACCGCAATGGAAACGGCTCCCGTCTCCTCTGACACCATAATGGTGATACTATCCGATACCTCGCTGATTCCAACTCCGGCACGATGTCTTGTCCCTAACTCCTTGCTTAGCTCTAAGTTATCACTTAATGGCAGATAGCAAGTCGCTGCTACAATACGGTCTCCACGTAGAATGATTGCCCCATCATGTAATGGGGTATT
The DNA here is from genome assembly GCA_945787925.1 of uncultured Anaerosporobacter sp. Taxonomy (GTDB): domain Bacteria; phylum Bacillota; class Clostridia; order Lachnospirales; family Lachnospiraceae; genus KM106-2. The sequence continues at coordinate 959 of CALZJY010000270.1, forward strand.
ATGTTCAAATATGTTGATTAACAACTGACTGCTTACGACAGAATCCATGATGATTCCCGTACGCACATATTCATTTAATAAAATGTCCTGCTCGCATACGATGAGCGCGCCTGTCTTTGTCTTAGCAAGCTCATATGTTGCACGAACTAATTCTGTAATTGTTTTTTCACTAAAACGTTCATGTTTGTCTTTTTGCTCGTCAAATGGCATAATCGACATCACGATGTTCTTTCTTCCTAACTGCTCCAATGCTCGTCGCAATTCTGGCTGGAAGATGATTGCAAGCGCGATAATTCCCACATTGATGGTTTTGGAAAAAATCCATAAGATTACACTCAACTTAAGGATGGATGCGATCAAACTAAATACTAGGATTACAACAATACCTTTTAATAACATCCAAGCCCTTGTATCTTTTACCCATATGATGATGTGATAGATCATAAAGGCGATGATGAAAATCTCAAACCAATCTGTAATATTGATATCTGGGATTGACAGCCATGTCTTTGACTCTTCAATAAAAGATATTATTGCATTCATAAGCTCCTCCTAGCATTTTATAGTCATTCCCTATTATTGTTCCTCATCAAAGTCTGTATTGCCTGCTTCTTTATTCTCAAAAGACACCTCTTCTTCCGGAGTGTGCAGTCTTAACTTTTCTGACTTCTCTTCGAAGGAATCCTCCTCGGCCTCTTCGAACAGCTCTTCTTCCGAATGGTTCTTTGTAAAGCGTTTCTCGCTCTTTTCTGGCATCGTAACCTTTACCTTCGGCACAGCCTTTACATAGTAGTAGTAATGGTCATCCTCAAATTGTACGTGCTCCACGCGAGAATATTCCAAGGTAAGTCTGAAAAACTGTATGATATACACGATGATACAAGATAGAATCGTACCAACGATCATTTTCAAGATTTGTGCAGTAGATCCTAGGACGAAATCCACGATCAAATAGAACAAGATTGTACTTGCTCCACCACAAATAATACTAAGCTCAAATGCATGGTCCACTGCCAGGCAGCGAATCAGATACGTAATGACAAGCACTATAGCGAAGATCACTAACGTAAGTAGCATGGCTTTATTCGATACAAGGCCATCCATGACCTGTTTATATAATACTAAAATATCGTCTACATTAGCTGTCGAATTCGTTGCTAATGCAGCAGTTTGAATATTCATAATTAAATAATGTACAATCACACCGCAAGTGACTGGCACGATTGCAAGCGGAGTTGCAACAAGCCCCATAAGAATCGGCACTATATAGTGCAGATTTAATAAATACAACACAGGAACTCCAAGTACGACATAACCAAACTTAGGAGATACCCTGATAAATATTACATATAGGATCAACAATACGATCAATACGATGATCGATAGAAACGGCGAAACGGCATATACACTTGCCACGGTGTAAATTCCTGCTAAAAACACCATCATTACCGTAGGCATAAATGCACTTACTGCACTTAGGCCGAATAAAATCATAAGACTTCCAAGTCGCTCGTCATATGGTAAGTTGCTATTGATGAGTTTGAACACAACAAAAGCAAGAATAAATTTCATAAATGGTTCAATATAACTACCGTACTTCTGATAGATTGTTCTTACACGTTCTTTAAACACAAGTAACTGCGTCATCCTTTATCCTCCTTACTTCTCCTCCGATTCATAGATCTGTTGAAGACATCTTAGGCCTTTATTATAACCTGCTAGCTTTCTCCTTGAAGCCTCAAACTTCAATGTGGAAGCTATAATCGTACATAAGATGGAAATGGTTAAGAACATTGCATAAATTCCAAATACGTACATTCCAATTGCTTTATAATTTAATGTAACTGCATTGGCGATTAGATACTCAGATTGGTAAATGCCAACAAGCAATACAAGCAGACCGTATCCTATTGTCGAAAATACGATTGTATTAAGGACTTGTAGGCGGATATAGTCCTTTTTGTAATATTGACTTAACCCAATATCCTCTTTTCCTCTTTTTTTCTCATAAATTGCAAGTCTAGTCATAACTCTTACTTTATCGTTGTTTAGCACTCATTTCACCTCCCAGAATATCATGCATTATTATAACATAAAAAACTATTAATTTATAGTGCTTTTTTCATACATTTACATTATAACCAATTATGTTTGTTCTAAAATTCTACAAGATTTTTCACGCGCCCGCTCCCTGCCCTTTACTTAAAAAAATAAAGTTTTTACTCCGCATACGCTCTGTCTTTCATCCCACTCAGGGAACACATCCTTTGCCGACCCCATAGGGCATTCTTCCCAATTCCCTATGTAACAAAGAAAGAGAGAGGACATCTCCTCTCTCTTAGACTATAGACATGCAAACGCTCTAAGTCCCACTCCTAAAACAATTGCTTTACGGTTGGATAGATCTGTTTGAACTTCTGATATCTCTCTTCGTATTTTGCTACGAGTTGTGGTTCTGGTTCAATTTGCTCTTTTACCTTCACGATAGCATCTGCTG
>CALZJY010000271.1 GCA_945787925.1 uncultured Anaerosporobacter sp.
ATAATTAGCATATCATCGGAACGTCCTTTAAATCTCGAAATTCTAGCAAATGTTCTTCCACATTCACATGGTTCGTACGTGATACTTGTAAGATCCTTCGTACGATAACGAAATAATGGAAGTGCCTCTTTCGTAAGCGTAGTAAACACTAGCTCTCCTGTCTCACCAGGGGCCACTGGTGCAAGCGTTTCCGGGTTGATGATTTCAGGCAAGAAATGGTCCTCCCATACATGCATTCCATTATGCACTTCACAATCCGCAGCCACACCTGGCCCCATAACTTCACTTAATCCATAAATATCATGGCAAGTGATGTTTAATTTATTTTCAATCTCCCGTCTCATATTTTCTGTCCAAGGCTCCGCTCCGCAAATTGCCTTTTTTAACTTGATATCGCGGATCATAGAGGCCTCCTCTAATGTCTCGGCAATATGTAGCAAATACGATGGCGTACATGCAATGGCAGTAACGCCAAAATCCTGCATCATCGTAATCTGCTTCTTCGTATTTCCTACCGACATCGGTATAACGGTAGCTCCTAAATTCTCAGCGCCATAATGCACGCCAAGACCGCCCGTAAACATACCATATCCATAAGAAATCTGAATCTTATCATGTGCACCAATATCTGCCATACAAAGGCATCTTGCCACACACTCTTGCCAAATCTCAATATCCCTTCTAGAGTAACCAACTACGGTTGCCTTACCTGTCGTTCCTGAAGATGCATGGATTCGTACCACTTGCGATTGTGGAATCGCAAACAGGCCAAATGGATAGTTTTCCCTTAGGTCTTCTTTCGTTGTATACGGTAACTTATGCAAGTCTTCAATTCCACGAATGTCTCCTGGCTCAATTCCAAGCTGTTGCATCTTCTTGCGATAAAACTCTACATTGTGGTATACGCTAGAAACCATCTTCTTAAGTCTTGCGCTTTGCAAGGTTTCAATCTGATCCCTGCTCATACATTCCTTGGTCTCGTTCCATATCATACGTGATTTTCCCCCCAAACGACTTAAATTTTATTCATGCATATGAAATCCAATATCAAATGCCTTCTTATTAACTTCAATCGTCTTAGGTGGTACAGTGTCGCTGATTACTGTCATCCAGTCTTCATACGCGATATCCATGTGCTTTGCTGCAATCCCTAAAACAATGTTGTTGAATACTCGTGGGTTTCCTAATTTCTTTGCTTCTTCAAGTGCATTCACCTTTAATACGTTATATGTTTTTTCCAAGTCTTCTATGATATGTTTTGGGTAGGTAGCCGCTCCAATCACTACCGGCATCGGATCAATCTTTTCATCATTTACAATTAAGATTCCATCCTTTCTCAAAAAGTGTGCATAACGAAGTGCTTCTAACTGCTCAAATGCGATAAGCACGTCTGCCTGCCCCTCTTCCACAATTGGTTCCGCCACTTGTTTGCCATAACGTACGAATGTAACAACGGAACCACCTCTTTGAGCCATTCCATGTACTTCGCTAATCTTTACATCATATCCTACATGTAACATTAACTTTCCTAGAATACGGCTTGTTAGTAAGGTTCCCTGACCGCCAACACCTACAATCATAATATTCTTTGTCATGTCAGCCCCCCCTATAGTTCCACTTTTACAATCGCACCAAATTTACATTGTGTCTCGCATAAGCCACAACCATTGCACATCGTATCATTGATTTGTACTGTTCCATCTGCCGTTTTCGTAATGGCTGGACATCCAGGTTTCAAACAACTTCCACACTTCTTACAAAGGTCCCATTTCACTGTGTACTGTGCTTTGACTGGTTCTTTGCTTAATAATGCACAAGGTGCTTTTGCAATAATCACGCTAATTTCTTCACGACTCGTTTCTCTTTTCAACGTTTCTTCTAAAGCAGTTACATCAAAAGAATTTACCTCAAATACATGGGAAACTCCAATTGCCTTGCAAACGCCGGCAATGTCAATCTCATGAGTAGCTTCTCCAGCAAGTGTCTTTCCTGTTGCTGCATGGTCTTGATGTCCTGTCATACCGGTCGTACGGTTATCTAAAATTACAACTGTACCAGTTGCCTTGTTATATACCATATTGATCAAAGAGTTAATTCCAGTATGCATAAACGTAGAATCACCAATGACTGCTACCCAGTTCTTCACATATTCTTTTCCTTTTGCCTTTTCCATTCCATGAAGCATGGAGATACTTGCACCCATACATACAGTAGTATCTACTACACTTAATGGAGGCACAGCCCCTAACGTATAGCATCCAATATCTCCAGAAGCATGTAGTTTCAGCTTCTTCATTACAGAATACACACTTCTATGTGGACATCCCGGACAAAGGATTGGTGGTCGATTTGGCACTTCTGCCTTTTCTGCAATGGCAAGTTCCTGACCTGCTAATGCCTTGCGAAGCAAGTTCGCACTGTATTCTCCTTGAATTGTAAATATCTCTTTTCCAATTGCCTTGATTCCCCAAGACTTTACCTGTTCCTCAATGACAGGCTCTAATTCCTCTACTATGTACAATCTCTCTACGTTCTTTGCAAACTCTTCAATCAATGTTCTTGGAAGAGGGTTCACAAGACCTAGTTTTAATATCGAAGCCTCTGGCATAACCTCTTTTACATATTGATAAGGAATACCGGAGGTAATGATACCAACCTTCCTATCGTTATACTCTACTCGGTTGATAAAAAATTCTGCTCCATCCTCTGCCAACTTCTTATTTCGTTCTTCTACCACTATATGGCGTAGCTTTGCGTTTCCTGGCATCAATACATTCTTTCCTGGTGTGCGCTCATAGATACGATCTTCTACTTCCACACGGTCTTCTACTTCCACAAGCCCTTGGGAATGGGAAAGCCTTGTCGTGGAACGCACCATTACTGGCGTATCATACTTCTCACTTAACTCATAAGCGAACTTAATGAATTCCTTTGCCTCTCCACTATCAGAAGGCTCAATCACAGGAATGTTTGCAGCTCTTGCAACCATTCTGGAATCCTGTTCATTTTGCGAACTATAAAGTCCAGGATCGTCTGCTGCTACAATGACAAGCCCCCCATTTACTCCAGCATAAGAAACTGAGTACAATGGATCTGCTGCCACATTCACACCTACGTGCTTCATCGACGCTAATGCACGTACGCCGCTCACAGACGCACCAATTGCTACCTCCATGGCTACCTTCTCATTTGGTGACCATTCAGCATATACTCCTTCATACTTTACAAGGTTTTCGCTTATTTCGGTACTTGGCGTACCTGGGTACGCAGCGGATACTTTTACACCAGCTTCATAAGCTCCCCTTGCGAATGCCTCATTACCAAGCATAATTACTTTGTTTGACACATCACTCCACCTTTCCATGCTTTTCAGCATTTATCTTTATTTCGTTACTAAACACATAGTCTACATGTGCTTTGTCTGTCTGCGTAGTCAAAAGACTA
>CALZJY010000272.1 GCA_945787925.1 uncultured Anaerosporobacter sp.
AGATACAGGCAGCTGGGATGGGAAAAATAAGTTTTGGGAAATATTTACAAAAAAACTATTGCGTAATGAATCTGGTGTGTTAAAATGTTTTTTGCAACTGGGTGAGGCACATATGTGGTACTAGCAACGATAGGCAAAACTGTCTATGTTGTTAAAAAATAAACAGAAGTGTTTAGGAGGTAATTACTAAATGGCAAAATGGGTTTATATGTTTACAGAAGGTAACGCAGATATGAGAAACCTTCTCGGAGGTAAAGGAGCCAACTTAGCAGAAATGACAAACTTAGGTTTACCAATTCCACAAGGTTTCACAGTAACTACAGAAGCATGTACTGAGTATTACAACAGTGGCAAACAGATTACGAAAGAAATTCAAGATCAAATCTATGAAGCATTAGCAAAAGTTGAGGAAATTCAAGGTAAAAAATTCGGTGATACCGAAGATCCTTTATTAGTATCCGTTCGTTCCGGTGCAAGAGCATCTATGCCAGGTATGATGGATACCATCTTAAATTTAGGATTAAATGATGTAGCTGTAGAAGGGTTCGCAAAGAAAACTGGAAACCCTAGATTCGCATATGATTCTTACAGAAGATTTATCCAAATGTTCTCAGACGTTGTTATGGAAATGAGCAAAACATTCTTTGAAGGCATCCTTGATGAAGTAAAAGAAGCAAAAGGCGCAAAATATGATACAGACCTCACTGCTGATGATTTAAAAGAAGTTATCGTTAAATATAAAGCTATCTACAAAGAAAAAATGGGAGAAGACTTCCCACAAGATCCAAAGGTACAGTTAATGGAAGCTGTAAAAGCAGTATTCCGTTCATGGGATAACCCACGTGCCATCTACTACAGAAGAATGAATGATATTCCAGGTGACTGGGGTACTGCAGTAAACGTACAAAGCATGGTATTCGGTAACATGGGCAATACATCCGGTACTGGTGTTGCATTTACTCGTAACCCATCCACTGGTGAAGCAAAAATCTATGGTGAATACCTAATCAACGCTCAAGGTGAAGACGTTGTTGCTGGTATCAGAACACCACAACCAATCACAAAATTAGAGGAAGATCTTCCAGAATGTTATGAAGAGTTCATGTCTATCGCTAAGAAATTAGAAGAGCATTACAAAGACATGCAAGATATGGAATTCACAATCCAAGAAGGAAAATTATACTTCTTACAAACTCGTAATGGTAAGAGAACTGCATCTGCAGCATTGCAAATCGCTTGTGATTTAGTAGATGAAGGAAAGATCACAAAGGAAACTGCAATCGAACGTATCGAAGCAAAATCCTTAGATCAATTATTACATCCAGGATTTGATGCTGCTGCATTAAAAGAAGCAAAACCAATTGGACAGGCATTACCTGCATCCCCTGGTGCTGCTGCTGGTAAAGTATATTTTACTGCTGAAGAAGCAAAACAACATCATGAAGAAGGCGAAAGAGTCGTACTTGTACGTCTTGAGACTTCTCCAGAAGATATCGAGGGTATGCATGCTGCAGAAGGTATCTTGACAGTTCGTGGTGGTATGACATCTCACGCTGCCGTAGTTGCTCGTGGTATGGGTACTGCATGTATCTCAGGTTGCGGAGATATCAAAATTGATGAAGAAGCAAAACAGTTCGTTTTAGCTGGCCAAGTAATCAAAGAAGGAGATTACATTTCCTTAGATGGTTCTACAGGTAAAATTTATCTTGGAGACATTCCAACAGTAGAAGCTTCTATCAGCGGAAACTTCGAACGCATTATGAATTGGGCGGATGAAATCAGAACGTTACAAGTTAGAACAAATGCAGATACTCCAGCAGATGCAGCAAACGCTGTTAAATTCGGTGCTCAAGGTATCGGTCTTTGCCGTACAGAGCATATGTTCTTCGATGCTGAAAGAATTCCTAAGATTCGTAAGATGATCTTAAGTAAAACAGTAGAAGAAAGAGAAAAAGCATTAAATGAATTAATCCCTTACCAAAAAGGCGATTTCAAAGCTCTTTACGAAGTTATGGAAGGTAGACCGGTTACAATTCGTTTCTTAGATCCACCACTACATGAATTCGTTCCAACGGATGAAGAAGATATCAAAGCATTAGCGGATGATATGGGTCTTACCGTTGCTGAAGTAAAAGCAACTTGCGATTCTTTACATGAGTTCAACCCAATGATGGGCCACAGAGGCTGCCGTCTTGCTGTAACTTATCCAGAAATCGCTAAGATGCAAACAAGAGCCGTAATGGAAGCAGCAATCGAAGTAAAAGAAGAAAAAGGCTTCGATATCGTGCCAGAAATCATGATTCCATTAGTTGGTGAAAAGAAAGAATTAAAATATGTAAAAGAGGTTGTTGTTGAAACAGCTGAACAAGTTAAGAAAGAGAAAAATTCCGATATTGATTACCACATTGGTACAATGATTGAAATCCCTCGTGCTGCATTAATGGCAGACGAAATCGCTGAAGAAGCTGAATTCTTCTCCTTCGGTACAAACGATTTAACTCAGATGACATTTGGATTCTCTCGTGATGATGCTGGTAAGTTCCTTGATTCTTACTACAGCAATAAGATTTACGAATCTGATCCATTTGCAAGATTAGATCAAAAAGGTGTTGGACAATTAGTTCAACTTGCAGCTGAAAAAGGTAGAAAGACTAGAGAAAATATCAAATTAGGTATCTGTGGTGAACACGGCGGCGATCCATCTACAATCGCATTCTGTCAACAAGTAGGACTTACTTATGTATCCTGCTCACCATTCCGTGTACCAATTGCTAGACTTGCTGCTGCACAAGCTGCTTTGGCACAAAGATAGTATAAGTTGGGACGTTAACCGTCTTTGTATAGAGTCCTCTCATTATGGAAAAATCCATGTGGGAGGGCTTTTTGTTGTCCCTGGTAAAGTGCGTATATAGATTGACAATATTGGAAAAATTTGATACTATTTAAAAATTATATGGTGGTATGCATCTTAAATGGGTATGCTATAGTTAGAAAAATACAGGTGATTATGAGGAAAAATTAATAGTATGATGGCAACAAAAAAACAAATTACATTTGACAGGGATGCGTCTCAAGCATTAAAAGGAATTGCAATTTGCTTGATGCTCTTACACCACTGTTTTAGACAGGTAAAGGTGTTTAAGGAATATGCAATCTCATGTTATCCATTTTCACAGGAATTGGTTGTTAAGGTAGCGGATATGGGGAAAATCTGCGTATCACTATATGCCTTTATATCTGGATATGGATTATATCTGAATTACAAGAAGAACCGTAACAAGGTAACCGATACAAAATGGTTTTTAGTTCGTTATATAAAGACGTTTTCGGGATACTGGTTAATCTGGGTGCTTAGTGCCGCGATTACACAAAGTATCGACGGAAGAGTATGGGAGAAGTTTGGCAGCGATAATTTTTGGGATACTTCATTAGAGATGC
>CALZJY010000273.1 GCA_945787925.1 uncultured Anaerosporobacter sp.
GTAATTACCAAAGAGGGAGAAGTCAACCATTACGAAACAAATAAGATCGACAAGACAAGTAGGGGAGACACCGTAATTGCAGACATCAAATTACCGAAGGAAAAATATATCAAGGATGCATCGATATGTCTTAAGGTATATAACAGCGTCACACGTTTGTATTTTGAGGATCAGCTGCTCTATCATTATGGAGAAGAGCTTGATGAAAAAGGAAGACTGATTGGAGCTGTATTTATTCGACAAGAAATTCCGGAAGAAGCATGGGGGAAAAGTCTTCGACTAGAATGTGATGTAAAAGAGGAGTATGCCATTTCGGATATCAGCAATGTTATGGTAATTGATACGTTAAACAGTTTGAAGTATTATCTTGTAAACAATGAGATTGAGTTCTTTGTACTGGTTACGACGTTATTTGTAACTGTCATGACCTTCCTGACAGGAGTATTCTATGGGAACTGGAACAGCAGTAAGAGGAACTGGGTACATTTATGCAACTCTTGTTTAGTGTTGACAGTGTGGTTATTATCCTTTAGCGGCATGTATCATTTGTTTTTAGACAATGAACGCCTCTTTGCAAATTTAGAATATTTTTCATTGTTTTTAGTTCCGCTCCATTTCATGCTATATTTGTATGAGGAGCAAAAAGAGAAAAAATATCGTATCTGTTATGGAGGAATGATCGTAGTTTATGCAATCGTGATTCTGATCGTTACCATCTTGAACTATACGACGAGAGATTATCATTACGCTAGGACAGTGCCAATCATGAATGTATTTGCCGCAATCACAGCGGCACAATTGGTGTATCAATATATTAGAGAAAGACGAAACAATTCGTTGAAGACAGAACTTTTAAAGTATGGAGTTCTGTTTACGGTAGGTGTGTTTGGATTCGAAGTGATCCGGTACAACATTGTAAAATATATATTCAACACAGTATGGAATAGCAGTAATGTAGCCGTGATCTCCCTATTAATCATGGTTGTAGTAGTTGCAATAAGCTATGTGCTCCAAATGACGGAAAGTATGCTTGGAGAAAATGAAAAACGTTATTTAGAGAAAATGGCATTTATCGATGGCCTGACAGGGGTGGCAAACCGAACAGGCTGTTATGAATATTTTGAAAGTATCGGTATTCGAAATTGCAAGCAGTATGCGGTTGTATATTGGGATTTAAACAACTTAAAGCCATTGAATGATAACTATGGACACAATATGGGGGATGAATTGATTTGTTTCTTGTCATCAACCATACAAGAATGTTTCCAACTACATTCATTTTGTGGACGTCTTGGTGGAGACGAATTTATTTCTGTAATAGAGGGATCAGAAACAATTCATGTACCAGAGTATATCAACCAGGTAGTGAAAACTTTCGCAGAATCCAATGCACAAAAGCGCTTTCCAATTCCTATTTCGGTGGCATATGGTATGGCAAAGAGTACCGTGGCATGTCCATTAGATATTAATGAAGCGTTACGGATTGCGGATAAAAATATGTATGAGACGAAGAAGAGGTACAAGGAAAAAAGATGAGAAAGAAGAATTTGTTAAAGCTTGTGTTTGCAATCCTTCTTGCCTATGTGATGATTTATGTAGGTACTAAGCAGATATGTGAAGCTGAAAGGTTGCCATATTGGAAACTGGATGATTACATTACGACAGAAGTCATTCGAACAGATGGCACAAAGGAACAGTATGATTCTAATAAGTTTAAAGTAATAAACCGGGGGGATAAGCTCACTGCAACCTTACGGTTGCCAAAAGAATTACAAATCCCGAATGCGGGAGTTTCCTTTCATGTAAGCAATATGACGGTAGAGGTCTATTGGCGTGGGGAATGCCTATATTCCTATGGAAAGGAGCAATACGAGAATGGCAGGATGATCGGTAGTTTATATCCAAAGTTTATCGTTCCAGAGGAGGCATGGGGAGAAGACATCATAATACAAGGGATTGGGGCAGAGCGGGAAGCCTGTGCCTCCATCTCCCTTGGATATCTAATGCATGCGAAAGATGCGGCAAAGTATCCAATGGTCGGACGAGAAGTTAACTTTATGTTGTATATTTCCATCACCCTGTTTTCGTGCATGATGGGGCTATATTTTATTCTAAATGGGAAATATGATCGATTCGGTCGTCAAGGAATTTACCTTTCCTTATTCTGCATTGCGATGTCAATATGGGTCATTACCTACTCCGGAACGCATGTATTAATTTCGGATCGAATAGAACTCTATGCAAATTTGGAATACGTGGGATTATATTGTATGCCATGGTTATTTTCCCTTTATTTGTTAGAACAAGAAAGAGGAGAGAAACATGAAGGATTCTTAAGATTCCAAAGCTGGTTCTTCGGGATTTTGTTCTGTACAATCTTAGTTTTAACCTATGGATTAGGCTGGATTACTCTTCCTCAAATATTAAAGTACTTCCATATGATTATGATTGGTGGATGTGTAAGTATCATCCGGATTTGTCTAACGACTAGAAAAACAGGAAAACGAGAGAAGACAGTTTTAGGAATTGGGTATATCGCTTGTGTATTATTATTCTTGCTCGATATGTTAATCTATAATCTAAATAAGTTTACGAGTTTTTCCTCTTCAAATTCGAGGTATGCATATTCTCAAGTCGCTGTTGTTATTTTTGTACTAACGATGGTTGTTTCCTATGAACTGAGCCTAGTGGAATTTACACTATCTCAAAAAGAAAAGAAGCGATTAGAACAGTTGGCATATAGGGACCGAATGACCAACTTGATCAATCGTGCAGGATGCTTTGAGAAAATGAGAGAGCTTGATGCAAAAGAAAAGTATGAATACGAAGTGATCTATTTTGATGTAAATAGCTTGAAGCAGGCAAATGACGTCTTTGGTCATGAAAAGGGAGACGAGCTTCTTCTAACCGTTTCAACGTTAATTCAAGAATGCTTTGGCAACTCTGCATTCTGTGGACGCCTTGGAGGTGATGAGTTTATCGTCATTGCGGAAGGAAGAACGTGCAACTATCTACATCGTTTGATTGAGGAGTTTGAAGCACGTTTGAGAGACATCAATGAGAAATGCATGTATCCATTTAAAGTCTCTGTTTCTTTTGGAATTGAGAGGCATGGAAAGAAGGATACACGGGATGCAGAAGTTGTTATTCGTGCAGCAGATTCTAAAATGTATGTCAAGAAGAAAATGGCAAAAAGATAGAAGAGTAAGAATAAAATCAATCCTATTAGCAATATAGTAGTTATAAAGAAGGAATAATTCGGAGTTATTATTTATGTCACTAGATTTGATGGGATTGACCGGAGATGTTGTAACAAGAGACAGTATCAGTTACGAACAAGACCGGCAAGAGTATAATCGGAACGTAAAGAAATATCCTCTTGCCATTGTTTATTGTTATCGAATAGAAGATGTAATCCATGCATTAGCGTATGTTAGA
>CALZJY010000274.1 GCA_945787925.1 uncultured Anaerosporobacter sp.
ATTATGGTCTTATTCTATTGACATCACAAAAAGAAACTTCTATACTGTCTGTGGTATAAACTTGCTTTTTTAGCAGTCTATGTCGAATTTACATAGTTTCTAAAAAGCAGAACCAATCATAACACCAAGAGAGGCCCAGGAAGCTACCTTCCTGGGCCTCTCACACTATACACAAACGGATATCCAATCAACTATATAACGGAAATACTAACACGAATGCGATTCCGTCTTCCTCCTCTTCTACGAAGATTTCTCCGTCTAGCTTCTTCATGATTTCCTTGCAGATATAAAGCCCTAGGCCACTTCCCTTCTTTCCTGTGGCATTCTCCCCCCGCCAAAAGCTTTCAAACAGATGTGGGAAATACCTACTTTCAATCTTTCCTCCCGAACTATAGACGCGAATCAACTGACAGTAGTCCTCTTCATAAAAGCCAATGTTCACAAACCGTCCATCTCCATATTTCATTGCATTCTCAAGCAGGTTCTGAAATACCTCTAGGATGCGGTCAAGATCCACGCCTAACAGGCGGTCCTCGTATGGCTCAATCGTAAACTCCGTCTTTTGTAATTCGAACCTCTCACTATATTGCGCCCTTACTGGCTCAATAAACTCATGGATATAATGCTCCTCTTTCGTCACTTGGATATCTAATAAGTCATTGGTGGACATCTGCTCAATCTCCCCAATGAAGCCTTCAATCTGTGTGACTTTCTGCTGAATCTGCGTATAAATCTGCTGCCGTCTTTCTTCCTCTTCATATAGATTGGACGCAAGCGCCTCCGTATAAAGATAGATGGAACTGAGCGGCGTCTTAATATCATGAGAAACGCTAAGGATTAGCAGCTTCTTTTCCTTCTCTAAGGCGAGCTGCCGCTCCCTGTTCTTTGCAACTTCCTCCCTGAGCCTGTCTAATCCCCATAAGAACTTCCCAAAATACTTCGACTTGCTTTCCTTTACTTCATACCCATAATTCCCTCTTGCTAGCTCATACGCCATATGCTCGATTCGATGAAATGGTCGAAGGATCTCGCACTTTACATATGCTATCAAGATGCTTACAAGGATGGCCACTAGGAGGAGTACCCCAGCGATCATAGAGATTGGCAAGGCTGCCTCTTGTTTGGGCCTCTCATATTCATAACGAAGAAACCCTTTCTCCTGATCGCCCTCATACAAGATCCGAATCGTATATTCTGATTCAGAATGGACTCCCTTTCCTTGAAAGAACTGCTCCTGCTCTTTCCTTGAAGCCTGCCTTCCTAAATAGGTCAGGTTCCGTATGCTCGCATACGTCCCCTTTCCGATCTCTTCCTGCACCTCCTCGATTGACATGCCATTCTCCATTGCATTCTCGATTCGGTTAATGCCAACAAGATAGAGCTTGCCCATCCTTTCATTACTTCGATGAAAGAAAAGCATCATGCTCCCGATGCTAAGAAGAATAACGACCCAAAACAGGATTAAGATCTTATTGATTCGTTTCATATTTATATCCTACTCCCCATACCGTCTTGATCCGTTTCGGCTTTTTCGGATTCTCTTCAATCTTCTCTCTTAACTTGTTAATATGTACGGTAAGTGTAGAGAATTCACTGAAACTGTCCACGCCCCAGACTTCGTCAAACATCCATTCCTTTCGCAATGACTTGTTCGGACTCTTTAAGAATAACACTAACAATTCATACTCCTTGCTCGTCATCACGACTTCCTTCCCCTCTAGATATACCATCCTCGTGCTTAGATTCACAGTAAGATTGCCATCTACGAGAATCTTGGCCTCTTCTTTCATGGAATAACTTCTTCGTATTCCAGCCTTGATTTTCGCAAGCAATACGTCTAAATCAAAAGGCTTTTCTACATAATCATCGGCACCTAAGGACAGGCTCGTAATCTTATCGCTCTTATCCACCTTGGCACTGGTTATGATGATTGGCACATTAGAAATCTTTCGGATTTCCTCACAAACACCAAACCCATCGATATTCGGAAGCATGAGGTCTAACAGTACAAGCTTTACCATATGCTCCTTCAAATAGGCAACTCCCTCTTCTCCTGTCATCGCATGGAAAAGGGAATAGCCATCCTTTCTTAAGAATTCAGAAAGGATGGCTGCTAACTCCAGATTATCTTCAATCAGTAATAAATCTTTCATCTTACACTCCCATTTTGCTCCTCGCTACCAGCCCATATCTCTTAGCCAGTTATTCAAGGAGTTCTGTCTTTGTTTTAATTGTTCTGGCCCTTCATACTTTCCAAGGACGAACTCGCCTTGGATATTTCCGTCCATGATATACAACACCTTATCCGCCCTAGCCGCTACCTTGGCATCATGAGTAATCAAAAGGATCGTCGTTCCCTCCTGGTTGATTCGGTTAAACTGCTCCATGACCTCGATGCTTACCTTGGAATTTAGGGCACCTGTTGGCTCATCCGCAAACAGTACTTTCGGATTATTAATCATCGCCCTACAGATACAGGCACGCTGCAATTGCCCACCGGATACTTCAGTTATATCGTTCTCTGCCACTTCGATGATTCCTAATTCACGCATCAACTGTTTGGCCCTTGCATTGATCTGTTCTCTCTGCTCTTTGCCCCTGCCTTGCTTGGAATTGTATGCTGATAAAATAATGTTATCATACACCGATAGGTTTCTCAACATATGCATCTGTTGGAATACGAAGCCCATATCATTCAAGCGAATATCACTTAATTCATTGCTGCTTAAGGAGCTGATTTCCTTTCCATAAAACAATACCTTTCCTGCCGTAACCGAATCCATACCGCTCACACTGTAAAGCAAGGTAGACTTTCCAGAACCACTAGGTCCCATGACTGCTACATACTCCCCTTCTTCTAAGATGAAGTTTACATTGTGCAATATATGATTTTGACGCTTATTTACAACATAAGTCTTACATAAATCTTTGACCTCTAATACCTTGTTCATATGACTTCCACCTTTCCTTATTCCTGATTGTTAACTTCCCAAACTTTGATTCGTTTCAAATCCATCGTGCTAATAAGTACTGCTACTGCAATATCTACCATGATGATTCCTGGATAAAGTAAGAATACTTCCAATGGCTTGATGACTAACGACATCTTCGTTACGCCCATCATCTTAAATACGATCAACGTGATATTCGATCCAAACAATGCTACCAAGATGGTTCCTACGATAACCGAAATCACTAGGATATAAAGCATACGTTTTACCTGCCAGCCACGAATCGTGCGATTCTTAAATCCAATGCTCTTTAAGATTGCAATTTCTGCCGTTTCCTTCGTAATCATCATCCTTACGATTAACATCGTGATTAAGAAGTTGATGACTAAGATGACTACGAGTACCATGTAACGTAGCGCATCTAACACTTGTACGGTGGAACCAAGCATGCCATCTAGATATGCCGTACAATCC
>CALZJY010000275.1 GCA_945787925.1 uncultured Anaerosporobacter sp.
TCTATATCCTCCTTTACGACATTTTTACATTCGCATTTATTATAGAATATTGTTAGATATATGTCAAACCTCATTGCTATGATTTTGAATGTTCATTTCGATTTATTGCACATGCTAGCAAAATATGATAAGCTAAAGGATAGATTTTTATCAGTTTTTATCAGGAAAGGAATTCTGAACATGATACTTGCATGTAATTCAATTAGCAAAGCATTTGGCACTGACCAGATTCTATCAAATGTTACATTTCATATAAATGAACGCGAAAAAGCGGCGATTGTTGGTATTAACGGAGCCGGAAAATCTACGCTTCTTAAGATCATCATGAACCAGCTTTCCGCAGACCAAGGGGAAGTTACGTTAGCAAAGGGAGCGACGATCGGATACCTTCCACAGCACCAAGAGTTGTCCAGTGAAAACACGATTTACGAAGAGCTGTTAGAAGTAAAACAAAACATCATTGACCTTGATAAACGCATCCGCGAACTCGAAGTAGAGATGAAGAACGTAGAGGGCCAGAAATTAGAGCGTATGCTCGCTACGTATACTCGCCTTACCCATGAATTTGAGATGGCAAACGGATACGCATATCAAAGCGAAATCACCGGGGTTCTAAAAGGTCTTGGTTTTACAGAAGAAGACTTTACGAAAAAGACAAATACCCTTTCTGGCGGGCAGAAAACACGTGTCGCACTAGGTAAATTACTTCTTACTGCACCAGACATCATCCTTCTCGATGAGCCTACGAACCATTTGGATTTAGAGTCGATTGCATGGTTAGAAACTTATCTTACCAACTACAATGGCGCCGTAATCATCGTTGCCCATGACCGCTATTTCTTAGACCGTGTCGTAACAAAAATCGTGGAAATGGACCAAGGAAAAGCCACTGTATTTATGGGGAATTACTCCGATTATGCCGTAAAGAAAGCGGCACTTCGTGAAGCCCAAATCAAGCAGTATTTAAACCAGCAAAAAGAAATCAAACATCAGGAGGAAGTCATCACGAAGCTTCGTTCCTTTAACCGTGAAAAATCTATCAAGCGTGCGGAAAGCCGTGAAAAGCTTTTAAATAAGATGGAACGCATCGATAAGCCAATCACTACGGAAGCCAGCATGCACCTTACACTTGAGCCAAACGTACTAAGCGGAAACGATGTATTAAGCGTATCCGACCTTAGCAAATCCTTTGGCGACAAGCACTTATTCTCCGGCATTTCCTTCGATGTAAAACGTGAAGAAAAGGTTGCAATCATCGGAAAAAACGGTACTGGCAAGACAACGATGCTTAAGATCATTAACGACCTGCTCCCTTCCGATTCGGGAGAAATCAAACTTGGCTCCAAAGTACACATTGGGTACTACGATCAGGAACACAACGTATTAGATCCGGAAAAGACATTATTTGACGAGTTACAAGACGCTTATCCAAACCTAGATAATACAAAGATCCGTAATGTACTTGCGGCATTTTTATTCACGAACGATGACGTATTTAAACGAATCAAAGACCTTAGTGGTGGCGAACGAGGTCGAGTTTCCTTGGCTAAACTAATGCTAAGTGAAGCAAACTTCCTAATTCTAGATGAACCGACAAACCATCTCGATATCATTAGCAAAGAAATTCTAGAAAATGCGATCAAAAACTACACCGGAACAGTACTATATGTATCCCATGATCGTTATTTTATTAACAAAACTGCCACTAGAATCTTAGATTTAACAAATAATCAAGTCCTAAATTATATTGGTAACTACGATTACTACCTTGAAAAGAAGGAAGAAGTAGAAAAAGCTTACTTAGAACCTTCGATCGGTACTACTACTTCTCAATTAGGTAGCTACGACAGCACGAAGGGAACGTTAAAGGCAGCTGCGCCAAAAGAAACGAAATCTTCTGGTGCGCTTGATTGGAAGCAACAAAAAGAAGAACAAGCAAAACTTCGTAAAAAGCAAAACGAGCTTAAAAAGATTGAAGAAGAAATCTCCTCTTTAGAAACAAGAAACGAAGAGATCGACGAATTGTTATCCCAAGAAGAGATTTATACAAACGTTTCGGAATTAATGAAGCTAAATAATGAAAAGAAAGAGTTAGAAACTCGTTTAGAAGAATTAATGGAACGCTGGGAAGAACTTGCAGAATAAAAGAAAAGGATTAGAAGCACGCTTAAAATGCTTCTAATCCTTTTTTATTAATATTCTGTATCGTATTCAAAATATGTTGATGTGCAAGCTGTTCTGCCTTGTCCCCATCACGCTGTCTTAATGCCTCTAAAATGGCATTATGCTCCTTGCTGCAATATTCTGCTCTTTCCTCATTACTTAAAGAAACCTTACGGATTCTTCCTACATAATGATGGTAGTCCACTAAAACATGGGTCAACATACGGCTGTTGCTTGCCTCATAAATTATATCATGGAAACGATCATCGAGTTCCACCAACTGCTCAAAATGTTTTTTCTTCGTATGGAAATCAAACAAATACTGTATCTCTTCAAGGGCCTCGATCTGTGCTTCTGTAATGTTTTCGCACGCAAGTTTTGCACATAGTCCCTCGAGATACGAGCGAATTATGTAGATATCATGCATATCTTTCGCAGAAAACCCTGTAACTACTGCACTCTTATTTGGCACAATTTTTACTAACCCCTCGAGCTCGAGCTGGCGAAGCGCCTCTCTTACTGGCGTTCTGCTAACTCCTAGTTCGTTAGCAATCGTATTTTCCCTAAGTTCATCATCCTTCTTATACTTGCCAGACAGGATGTCCTCACGCATATGATGAAAAACACGTCCTCGCAATGAATACTTATCAGTCGTCTCTTTGTTTATACCAAATCCATCCAAGGATTTTCCTCCTTATCTTATCGTTTTTATAGACAGCAAGACCTCTAGAAGGACTTACGAAGTCTTCACTGCCTAGTATAAAAACGAAAGCGAAAATTATCTAACATATTATCCGGACCAAAATAGTCCTCATATATTCTTACATAATTTTATTTAGAAGTCTAATAAGTTATATTTATATATACAATAAGTTTATCTTATAAACGTTCCATTGTTTCCATAATGTAATCTGCAAATTCTGCACCAGTTGCACCAGTATCTCTACCAGTCATCACAAGTTTCTTTTCTTCTACTGTACAAATGTCTAATGCTTTGTATAGCTTTTCTGCTTGCTCATGGTATCCGATATGATTTAATAACATAGCGCCAGCACGAATTACGGAACATGGATCCGCATAAATATCTCTTCCCTCTTTTACCATACGAGGTGCGGAGCCATGGATTGCTTCGAACATCGCATATTTCTTACCAATGTTTGCAGAACCTGCAGTACCAACACCGCCTTGTAATTCTGCAAGTTCCTCCTAGTAGTTTTGATTTTAATTTCT
>CALZJY010000276.1 GCA_945787925.1 uncultured Anaerosporobacter sp.
ATCATCGGTAATTAATCTTACCACAGAGTAGTTGTATCCTACTTCCGTAATGATACCAACAAGACCTTCACCTGCAATAACATTCATATTTACTGCTAAGCCTTCTCTTGTTCCTTTGTCAATCGTAATCGTGCTATACCAGTTGTCAGAACGGCTTAATACCGTTGCAGCTACTTTAGGATATTTAGAATATTTTTGGTCTAATTTATATAACTCTCTTAATGTATCTAGCTCGTACTGTTCTTGAACTAATACCTTATTGTCTGCTGTTACGTTATCTAGCTCTTTTTTTAGTGCTTGATTTTCCTCTGTCAGTTTTTTTACTGAAGTGAATAATTCTGTTTTCGAATGGATATACCCACCCACTTCATTAATTCCTTTTTGCATTGGAGTCATTACCGTTCCTACCAATGTTTTTACAGGTGCAATTGTGTCCTCACATTTGTAGGACACAACTGCAAGGACAACACATAACATTGACAAAATTGCTAATAGATACCTAGGTGGAATGGTCAACTTAAACTTGTGTTTCATAAGAACCTCCCTTAGTTTTTAAGCAATTATGTTTATCTTAATCTTCTACCCATCGCATTGCTGCTAGATGTTACGATTGTAGATAATGTTTTTAAATTTGCATCTTCAATGATTGCTCCTAATCCATTGATTACTGCATCTTCTGGATTGTTTGCAACGTTTACTTGAAGTTCTGTTTCTCTGCTGATTAATTGGTCAAGATTTTTAATGCTTGCAGAACCACCTGTTAAGTAAATTCCGGAATCAATGATATCAGAAGAGATTTCTGGTGGAGTTTTTTCTAAGATCATCTTGATAGAATCAATGATTATATTGATGTATTCGATGATTGCTTCATGAACCATGGAAGAACTAATTTCCATTTCTTTTGGAAGTCCAGTAACTACGTCACGTCCGTAAACGCTTACGCTTTGTTCTTCTTCTTCAAATGCATTTGCTAACTGCTTCTTAATATGTTCTGCAGTCTTATCACCAATTAATAAGTTATATTTTTTCTTAACATATACTTTGATGGATTCATCTAATTTGCTACCACCTACTGGGATTAACTTACTAATTACGATTCCACCTAAGGACATGATTGAAATTTCCGTTGTATCTGCACCGATGTCAACTGTCATAACACCATTTGCGCTTGTGATATCAAGACCAGCACCTAATGCTGCAGCGATTGGTTTTTCTACAACCCCTACACCTTTTACTTTTGCTGCTGAGTTCATGATTAAGTCATAGAATGCTTTCTTTTCTACTTGTGTAATATCTGTTGGTACTGCTACTAGGATATACCCAGAGCGGAAGTTACCTTTTTGTACTTGTTTTAAGGCACATCCGATTAATGTTTCCATATTTGCGATGTCTGCAATTACACCATTTCTTACCGGATAGGAAACATCAATGGATCTTGGTGCTTTTTCTAACATGTCATATGCTTCATCACCAAATGCCATTACTTTTTTCTTATTTTCAATAGCAATTACATTCTTTTCGTCAAAGACAATTTGACTCCCTTTTTTATATATTTTTAGGGTACTTGTACCCAAATCTATTCCTAACAATTTATTAGTCATTAGAGTTCTCCCTTCTAGTTGTTACATTAATCCAATTTCTTTTAAACTGATATACTTATTGTCCCCAATTATAATATGGTCCATAAGTTTTACTCCTATGATTGCCCCGGCCTCCTTAATACGTTTTGTCGTACTGATATCTTCTGTACTTGGAGTTGGGTCTCCACTCGGATGATTGTGAAGTAATATAATATTAACAGCACCTGCTTTCAATGCATGGATAAAGATTTCTCTTGGTGCCAAGATAGTCGCATTTACTGTGCCCGTTGATATAATCTCCTCTTTTTGTATCTTACTTTTAGAATCGATCATAACAAGCAATAATTGCTCCGTAGCCAAATGACGCATATCCTCCATATAATAACTAGCTACTGTCTCCGGTGATAAGAGGCGAACGCCATCTTTGCGCGTTGCTTTTGTCATTCGTTTATTCAGTTCCGCAATACATAGTAACTGAATTGCCTTTACAGTACCTATACCCCTTACCTGCATGAGTTCGTTAAGGCTTAGGTGATTCAATACTAATAGTCCTGGATATTCTTTAGAAAAAGATAATATCTGATTTGCTAATGTAATAACACTCTTAGACTTGGTCCCAGAACGCAAAATCACTGCCAAAAGCTCTGCGTCGGATAAGCTTGTCGCGCCATATTTCATACATTTCTCATAAGGGCGCTCACAAGTAGGTAGATCTTTCATGGATATTGGTTGATTCATATAACTACATTCCCCCTATGTTCTCTCTTCAAACATTTGCCCCAATTGAGTTAAGACATAAGGTTACTATCTGTATTTCAATCTTCCACGCTTCATTCTAACATATCTACCTATGTTTGTACACCTTAATTCCATCAAAAAAATTTCCTAATCCTCCATCTTATACAGGAAAAGACAATGCCCTTTCTTTTTTATATTTCAAAGAAAAAGCATTGTCATTCTGAATTACAGCGTGATTAACTGTTGGTTATATAGCATTTGTGCAGACATGATGATTCCAAGTTTTGCATGGTACCATGTAAGTCCGCCTTGGAAGTATACTGCGTAAGGAGGTTTGATTGGTGCATCTGCACTTAGTTCGATGGAAGAACCTTGTACGAAAGCTCCTGCTGCCATAATGACGTCTGCATCATAGCCTGGCATTGCCCATGGTTCTGGCGTAACAAAGCTATCTACTGGAGCTGCTGCTTGAATCCCTTTACAGAATTCTACCACTCCTTCTTTGCTGCCTAATGTTACGGCTTGGATAATATCATATCTTGGTTCTGTTCCATTAGGAATTACTGCGAATCCTAATTTTTCATACATATTTGCTGCAAAAATTGCACCTTTTAATGCTCCTGCTACTACAGTTGGAGCCAAGAAAAGTCCTTGGTATAGTTGTTGGTTAATTCCAAGTGTCGCACCAACTTCTTTCCCAAGTCCTGGTGCTGTAAGACGGAATGCCGCTTGTTCTACATATTCTTCTTTCCCTACGATATAACCACCGATTGGTGCTAAACCGCCACCTGGGTTTTTGATTAAAGAACCCACACAAAGATCCGCTCCTACATCCGTTGGTTCGATTGTCTGTACAAATTCTCCGTAACAGTTATCTACCATACAGATGACATCTGACTTGATTCCTTTGATGAATGTAATCAATTCTCCGATTTGTTCCACGGATAACGTTGGACGAGTTTGGTATCCTTTGGAACGTTGGATTGTTACCATTTTTGTTTTTTCATTGATTGCAGCTTTGATTCCTTCATAGTCGAATCCACCATCTTCTAATAAGTCAACTTGACGATATG
>CALZJY010000277.1 GCA_945787925.1 uncultured Anaerosporobacter sp.
TTACCCCTTGCTGTATTTTATTTTTTCTTAAACTTAAATATAACAAATTTTTCGACATTATACAAGTATATTCCTCAATCTTACGTTACATTATTACACCACTAAAGTTTTTTTCTAATTTTTATTTAGTACATACATCTTCCCTATTGCAATTGTATCCATATCCAACGCAACTTCTGGTTGATTTGTTTCTGGATTTTCAATTCCTATTGCGATCTTTACTAAATTCTTCTTTCTTATCTGTTCATTTAAGGTAAGTTGAACCTCTCTTGACTCATTCTGTGTAATCTCACATAGGCTAATCTCCAATTGCTGTTTTGAAATCACCTGGTTCTCCTCATTTAACAGATATATAAACACAGGCCAGTCAAAATACATCGGTGCAACCCCATAATTTTCAAGGGTAACCGATAGTTTCGCCCTCTTCCTGAACCCATTATAAGTAATACTTGCACTACTTACACCATAACGATATCCTACCTTATTCAATACTTGTTTTACTTCTTCTTGAAATAGAACAAGTTCTCTATTTGCAATCGGACACTTCGGTCCGATAAAGGTCATATGTGTCTTTTCCAATAACCCTAAGGTTTCTTGTCGATTTACAGTCAATAGTTCCTCCATTGTATAGCTACTTGTAAATTCTCCACCTACTGGTCTCGTATTCCAAATCTGAGGAACTGCTTGCAACTGATGTATCTGTTTTGGCTCCAAATACGTCCCCCCTTCCGCAATCCATTGAAGCCATTCCTCCGTAGCGACTCGTTCTCCAGTCATATCATTGAATACTCCTAGGTTATATGTAGTAACAGCTTCAAACGGCCTCCGCATAAGTAATTTTGCTTTCGGAAACGCCTCCACATAGTGTTTCACATACTCATTGCAAATTTCAGAAGAAGGAATCAACGGAAGAAACTCATCTTGTTTTACATGCCACTCTCCCCAATGCCCTAAACTTCCAACTTCGATAAAACAGAAAAACGAATCCCTTCCATACTCCTCTCCCAATGCCTGAATCGCTTTTTTATGATATTCTATAAATAAAGGATTCTCATATTCCGGTGCATATCCTTTTCCATATACCGAATCATAGAATGCCCCATCTTTTGTCTCTTCATATAACCAATCCGGAATGTCCATATGTTCCCTCTCTCCCGGAACATCACATACGAAACGGAAGACTACTTTCTTTCCTTCCCTTTTCCAGCGTTCTAGATGATTTTCCTTTGCAATCGTTGCAAATTCGTACTGTCCTCGTAAAGGCTCTAATTCCCGCCATGTAACATCCACATAAACCAATGTATTTGCTCCTACTGCCTCTATATAATCTGCATTAGGAGCAAATCCCATCATAGGATTATATAAGATTTCATCCCCTCGGTTATATCGATATAATTTATTCGTAATAGATACTGTGTAAACACTCGCTACGACAATAGCCAAGCTCGCAAATAACATTATATACATAACAATCCTCTTTCTCTTACTCATATAACTTCCTTGTTACTTGCTTTTTTCTTATTCTTGTTACGATACCCTGTTTTTTTTGCCCTGTAAGCGGTTGTTTACACAATATATGATATACGATTTGATCCAAGTACCTAAATAGTAAAAACAAGGCTACTCCTGCAAACACTATGGCTCCTAATAAAAATCCGACTCCATAGAATCTCGTACTCATAGTTCTCATACTCCAAGTTGCCAAACAACTTACCACCATAAAAGCAGTCGTACTGATTAATGCACCCTTGGTATCAGAAAAGTAAAGTTGAATTAACATGGTCACATTTCCAACTGCGTAAAATGCATATCCAATACAAAGAACACGATAAATTCCTAGCATATCCTCATTCATGCCAATCGGAAGATACGGAAGGAATATACTCCCTGCAACAATAAAAACAACTGTCGTAA
This sequence comes from uncultured Anaerosporobacter sp., assembly GCA_945787925.1. Classification (GTDB taxonomy): domain Bacteria; phylum Bacillota; class Clostridia; order Lachnospirales; family Lachnospiraceae; genus KM106-2. The sequence goes on from CALZJY010000277.1 coordinate 1,915, forward strand.
AGAATTGCTTTGCAAACGTATAGGACAGTTCTTGAATGAGCGTTGTTACCATCTCCTTTTGTGCTTGCTCAATATCTAACAAGGTACCACCATCATTAAATAAGCTAAAATATATAAAGTATTTTGGATAGAACCTTACTTCTACAGATGCGACAAAGTTGACGGTTGTAATTAGAATGGATATAAACGCCAAAAACGCAGGAATATCGTACGATGGCGCACTATAAAACAATCCTATGATATGCTTTTTTATCGGACTCGACCACATAATAACCAAGTGACCAAATAAACCAATTGTTAGTGCAGTACCAATCCCCATAAGCTCTGGATAGACTTTAAACCATTCGACAAATTCAAACGCACTGCCTTTTCTTCTCGGAAAATATCGAACAAGCAATACGTGATACCATACCATCATAATTCCGTACGCGATACAAACTGTTCCTAACATTGCTAACACAATTTCAACACGCAATAATACAAGTAGATATCCAATCGCAAAACTACCTAGAATTGCTGCTAAAAAAGCAAACAAGATTCCTTTATAATCTTTGATTGCCGTAAGGTAATTCATCTGTGTCCATACAACAACCAACTCTCCAAATACAATCACACAAAGCACTTGACGCTCCAAACTCACTCCCGATACCGCAAGAAAGATTCCATATAGGATCCCTCCCAATCCAAGAATGATTGCAACGCTTCCAAAAAAGGATGGCATAATCTTATCTTGTTTTTTCATATAGAGCTGATCCGCCGTATATCTTGTAACTACTAAACCAAATATATTGGTTATCAACATGGAAATCAATAGTGTATAGGTCACCATACTATTAATTTGTTCTTTCTGGCTTCCGGTAGCACCTCCTACTTCCGCTAGAACCCCAATCCCAAGCAATAACAAAATCCCTAAAATCGTTGGTCCAATGCAGACGGCCCCCGCATATCCATATGCCTTTAATGTCGATAGGATTTCCTTTTTATCAAACATCTTCTTTAGTTCAAATCCAATTCCAGCCATCTATCGTACCTCCTGATAAAGTCTTCGATACTGATTCATGCTTATTTCATGAGTAAAATACGTCTTCACACGGAGTTTTGCTACACGCTCCATATCTTCACGCATTTCTTTCTCTTTACAGAGCGTGGTTAATGCTTGTGCAAGACTTTCCTTATGCATCGGTGGCACCAATATCCCCGCTTTGCCTAAACAATCTTCTGGCTCTCCATACAGTAACTCTCTACAACATCCTACATCCGTAGTTACTACGGCTCTCCCTGCTGCAAAGGATTCTAACACTGACAATGGTTGTCCCTCTGAGATACTCGTAAGAATGGTAAAATCTAATTTTTCCATATATTCTACAACATTTACAACGCCAGTAAAGATGATGTCTTTTACTTGTAATTGTTCTATCAACCGTTTACATTCTTCAAAATATTCCTCATCATCCACATCACCTAAAATATG
>CALZJY010000278.1 GCA_945787925.1 uncultured Anaerosporobacter sp.
GATCAGTCCAATATCAAGCTTTCCCGCCTCTAACAGTTCCACCGTCTGAAACGTCGACTGACACTGAATCGTAAAACGGATATGAGGAAACTTCTCTGCAAACTCCTTCAGATACGGAAGCAGCAAATACTTACACAAAGTCGTACTGACTCCGATCTTAATATGACCGATTCCCAAATTACTAATCTTCTTAATCGTATTCTCGCCTTCCTGCAAAGTCTCGAAAGCCGACTTTGTATACTCATAAAGCTGCTTTCCCTCCTCTGTCAGTCTAACCCCTCTAGAGCTTCTAACAAACAACGTCACGCCCAGATTCTGTTCCAGTTTCAATATCGACTTACTGATACCCGGCTGGCTTATGTACAACATTTTGGCTGCCCTAGAAATATTCCCAGTCTCCGCCACCACATTAAAGACTCGGTAAGACGCCAATGAAAAATCATTCTCCATACTCATCCCTGCCTACTTTTCTAATTACGCCCTCCCAATAAAAACCAAAGAGCCCTTCCTTCATTATATCCATCCATCTCCCCTAATTCAAGCACTCCCCCCACATTCTTCCTTCTCTAATGCCCTATCTATCTCTCCTCCCCATCTCTTCTATCCATGACATGCCTGCATATCCCGAAATTCCTCTTTATACAAGGCAGTGTAGCCGTAAGTGACCGGGGCCTGCCACACTGCCGTCCTACTAGTGAGGCATTCCTACACCAAGCATCTTTTATAAGCTTCAAAGGCGGAAGGTAGGGAGTAGGTTGATTGGATGGAGGATGGAGTAGCCCAGACGTAGTCGGATTTAAGAGTATCTGAAAGAGTAGAAAGTTTAATATAGTAAGCCTGCATATGCCACTCAATATGAGAGAAAATATGCTTTGCCGCCTCTAACTTTCTAATCTCGTCTACCAAGATTCCTTCCTCCTTCACAAACTCTTCCACCTGTTCAAATCCCATCTGCTGTTCCACATTTGGAAGCTCCCAAAGTCCTGCTAACAATCCCTTATCCTCACGTTTACGAATCGCATACTTTCCTTCGTATTCATAAATCAGAACCGTTCTTGCTTCTAACTTCCTAGCCTTTTTCGGTGGCTTCACCGGAATCTGCATCTCTGTGCCAGAATGAAACGCCTTGCACATATGCATAAGCGGACACTGATCGCATAATGGTTTTCCATTTGGAATACAGACTGTAGCCCCAAGCTCCATTAATGACTGGTTATAATCTCCCGGCCTGTCCTTTGGCATAATCGCAAACAGATCCTCTTCTAGCTGCTTCTTCACCTTTGCCTTCGTAATATCATCATAACTTCCGGCCACACGCTTTAATACACGAAGGAAGTTTCCATCCACTGCCGGCACCGGAAGTCCGAATGCAATGGATCCGATTGCGCCTGCAGTATAAGAACCGATTCCTGGCAGTGCTAAGAGTTTATCAAAGTCAGCCGGCAGCTCTCCATTATATTCTTCAACCACCACGATTGCGGCCTTCTTTAAGTTTCTTGCCCGGTTATAATATCCGAGGCCTTCCCACAGTTTCATTAATTTTTCATCATCTACTTCTGCCAGATCCTTAATCGTAGGAAGTGCAGTAATAAAACGGTCAAAATACCCTTTCACCGCCTCCACTCTTGTCTGTTGCAACATAATCTCAGAAATCCACACATAATATGGCTGAGGATTGGATCTCCATGGAAGGATTCTATGGTTATAATCGTACCACTGTAACAAGTACGGAATTGTCTCGGAATAGTCATAATTCATGTAAATTTCTCCTTTTGTCGATGATATGGTCATTATGACTTATTATAACATAGGAGACAACACGGGACTAATGTAAATAACTGTATCCATGATTCAGCACAGCTTTTATCCCCCTAGAATCTCTACTCATAATTTTTCAGATATTCAATTGCAATCTGCGTCCGATGTTCTAATCCTGCTTTATCTAAAATCATACTGATATGATTTCTTACCGTTCCGTCGGAGATAAAGAGTTTTGATCCGATTTCCTTATTGGACAGCCCTTTTGCAACCATAGATGCCACCTCAAGCTCCCGTTCGGTAAGGTCTCTAAAACGGTGACTTCCTTTTTTCTCTTCCCCCCTTGCCACTTTCTTCGCAATATAATCTAAAATATCTTTCTGAAACACGGTCCCTCCTGCTGCCACCGTTCGAATTGCGTGTAAAAGACGATCAGCTGGGGAATTTTTTAATATGTATCCAGATACGCCTGCTTCTAATGCCCGTAATATAAAGTCCTGCTCGTCAAATGTAGTAAGAAGGAGCGGAAGCGTAAGTTTCTCCTTTAACATAACCTTTGCTGCCTCAATTCCGTCAAGACCTGGCATCCTAATATCCAAAAGCGCCACATCCGGCATTTTCTCTCTTGCCATCTCTACCGCTTCCTTCCCATCCTTTGCAGTACCTTCCAAAGAAAAATCAGGCTGCGTCTCAATAATCATCTTAAGTCCTTCTCTTATAATCGCATCATCATCGGCTAACAGTATCCGAATCATCTCTTTTCCTCTCTTTCCTTAATGCTCGATAAAAATATTGGTGATTTTAAAACCAAACTCCTGATCTGCAATGAAAAATCGTCCGCCCGCCTTAATTGTCCGTTCTTCCATTGCCTGTAGCCCCAGTCCCCTAACAAGTGTGTTTGCATCGATTCTTTTGCTTCCATTGTCCTTATACTCCACTGCTGTCACCTTATTTTTTCTTGTAATCTTTAATTCGAATAAAGTGGCATCGGAATGCTTTAAAAGATTCGTAAGACACTCCTTTGCATTATCATAAATACAAACAAGTACTTCCGGTTCTATTCGTTCCATATCTCCATTCACCGCAAGTCTTGTCTTCTTATCGTGGTTGATTTGAAATTCCTCTAACATTTTTTGAATTTCATTCATCCCTAGTTTTTGCGTAACCGGACGTTCCTCTCTAAGCGCTGCCCGAATATCGTCCACACCTTCTCTTAAATTTAAAACCGCCCGGTTAATGCCTTCCCTTGCCTTTTCCTTGTCCAAATCGAGAAGTAACATCGATGCCTCTAACATAATAATACTTCCCGATATGCCATGTCCTACCTTATCATGAAGCCTTGTTGCAAGACGATTTCGTTCCTCTAAAGCTGCGGTATCCTGAAGTGTCTTCATATACTGCCTGTTATCCTTAAGCCGTTCCTCCAGCTTTTTAATCATTAGGCGCTGCTCCTCCATTGCCTGATGGCACTTAACCAAACGTCTTACATAATGTCTTATAAAATATAAACTGGCATATAAAATCGCCACTAAAATTAACATCATTCCATCTGCCTCTGTAATAGTGGCCGCCAGTCCTCCGATGCAGATTGTAATCCAGTAAAAGGTAGTATCGT
>CALZJY010000279.1 GCA_945787925.1 uncultured Anaerosporobacter sp.
CTGACGGACTTCTTTCAAAAACTACAGCAGGAACTAGATAGGGAAACTGCCACGGCACTTCTCTATGATTATGGAACGTTCTTTTTTAAGGAACTACATGCCAAAGGCTCTCTTACGCTAGAGAAAGACATACCGCTAAAAGTCGGTACCTTAAAAAAGAACTGCGACAGGTTCCGTCTTTCCATTACCGATACTGAGGTGAAATCGCTTATCCTGGACCTCCTTCATAAGCTAAAGGACGATTCCCGTCTAAAGACGCTTAGCACAAACGCGACAGGACACGCCTCGCTCTATCCGCTCCTTATGGATGCACTGATTGCCAAGGCAGGCTCCCTTTCGCCATCGTCTTCTATGACACCTGCCATAGAAATGGTAGTCATAACAGATGGACACCGTATCCTAGGGCGTACGATTTCAATCAAAGAGGTCTCCTTTGGCTATGCATTCGCCTCTGTTACAGATACGAAAAAAGCTCTCAGCATCCCTTCCATCGATCCGTCCACAGTGCGGCCCCTCTCCTCTACGGAAGAGCTTGCAGACTATCTAGAGGAATCCCAGATAGCCACATTCCTTGGTAAAATAGCGGGTACCATTTCCCCAGGAAAAACCGAAGCGGGAGAAACAATGGCAACAGAGTTCCTGGACTGGCTTCGACACTAATTCATACAAAATTTAGATTTGTTTACTTTTCATTGGTTTGCTCCTATGATACACTAAAATATATATGTTAGTGACAACAAAGGAGTGAACGATATGTCAGAAAACAATATATTATCCGAGGATTCTACACCTTCTCAAGCGCAAGACCATCTTTCGCCGCGTGAACACTGGAACCAACTAGACCGAAAGGGAAAATGGAACTACTTCAGGGATTACTACCTTCGGAAGGTCGTCGTAATCGCATTGATCATCGGTTTCCTCGGATATATCGGCTACATAACCCTATCACCAAAAGAGGATTCTAAATTCTACTGCATGGTGTTAAATGATAAGGTGGACGCTTCCAAAGCGGATTCCTTTCTTGATTCCTTTAAAGAAACACTTTCCAAAGAAGCGACAGACGGTGCCTTCACACTAGATGACACCTCAAACCTATCAAGAGAAAATCCAGATTATACGGCACAGCAACGTCTCTCTGCTCTTGCCTATACAAAGAAGCTTGACCTGATCATCGCAGAAGAGGATACACTAAAATACATTGCAGAAAATGGCTACTTAATCGACATTACCGAAGTACTTCCTGCAGATGTATGCAAGTCCCTTTCGAAGGAATTTTTATTTACCAAGGTGGAAGACGATCCAGTGGAGCATGCTTACGGAATCTCGTTAAAAGGCAGCAACCAATATGAGACCATTTCTACAAACCATGTTTATAAGCCAGAACGAAACATGGCAATCGGAATCGTGGCAAACTCCCAAAATTCCGAAACTGGAATCGCATTTATCCGATATCTTTTCGACTTAAACTAAAAAGGATGCCCCTCCCTCGGGGCATCCTTTTTGACATTCTATAATAATGGTGCTAACAAGCGGAGAATTGCCTTCATAATGCTGAACGCCTTTCCTTTCTCGCTCATCTCATAGCTGATTTCTCTTGATTTTAAAATGGTCTGGTCTAAATCTTCCTTGATGCTTGGGATGCTATCTGTTCCGTACAGAAGAACACCATTCTCAAAATGAAGATATAGGCTTCGAAAGTCCATATTGATTGTTCCGACTGCTGCTATCTCATCGTCTGCACAAATGACCTTGGCATGCAGGAATCCTGGCGTATATTCAAAGATTCGTACGCCCGATTCAATCAATATGCTATAGTACGACTTCGTAACTGCATTTACGATCTTCTTATCTGGAATTCCCGGCGTTACAATCCTTACATCCACGCCGCGTTTCGAAGCAAGGGTGATCGCCGTAATCATCTCATGATCGATAATCAGATATGGCGTAAAGATATAGACATAGCGCTTCGCCATATTCAGGATATTTAGATATACATTCTCCCCGGTAATCTCTCTATCTAGAGGGGTATCTCCATAAGGCTGCACATATCCTCGGTCTGAATGGGTAATCTGAAGCTCGTCGCGATACCTGCTTGGATGGAACGGCTCAAACGTCGTATCTGTCTCTCTAGAAAGGTTCCACATCTTTAAGAACATCACGGTAAAGTTCCATACCGCATTTCCCTGTACGCGGATTCCCGTGTCCTTCCAATGTCCAAAACGCATCTTCTCATTGATGTATTCATCCGCCAGGTTGATTCCGCCCGTATAGGCAGTATGTCCGTCAATTACGGTAATCTTACGGTGGTCGCGGTTATTCATCGCAACCGAGATAAATGGCACGAACTTGTTAAACGCAATACACGAAATTCCCATCTGCTCTAACTTCGAATGATATCGAATCGGAAGAATGGATGCCGAACCAAAATCATCGTACATGAAACGCACGTCCAATCCTTCCTTTGCCTTTTGCTCTAACACCTCTAGAATCGGAGTAAACATCTTCCCTTCTTCTACGATGAAGTACTCCATAAAGATATAGTGCTTCGCCTTCTTTAAGCTCTCTAACAAGTCATGATAATATGCTTCCCCGCTTGGGTAATATTTCGTAGATTCGCTTCGGTAGACCGAATACCCGCAAGTGCTTGATAAATAATTCATCTGGCCATAATAGAGCTCGTCCTTTTCTCTGACTTCCTCAATCACGTCTAAATCCTGTACCATCGTAAGCCCTAGCTCTTCCGAGAGACGCTTCTCTGCCTTGCGATACTTCTTTGCAGGACGCTTATTTCCCATTGCGACGTATAACAGTCCCCCGAAAATCGGGAACGCTAAGATTGGTACGACCCACGCCAACTTATATGCCGGATTTCCATCTTTATAGACAATATATAAAACGACTAAGATACTCAATACGTTTAAAATACCCGAAAACAGCGCTGAGTGTTCTCCTACTCGAAAAATCAGAAATAACAGCCAACCTGCTTGAATCAGTAATAGCATTCCGAATACAACGACCCGGTTTCGTAAAAACTTCAGTAATTTCATAATTTCCTCTCTACTCATGTTTTTATCTATTACTATTATATAGTATTCTTCCCTATTTACAATTAATTTACTACTAAAATTTCTTAAAGAAAAAGAAAGGGGCTGTCGCACTAAGGTAACTTAGTGTGGCAGCTCCATTTTCGTTGTAAAAATGACGAATACCGAGCATATTTGCTCGGCATCCGGTAAATAGTATTATTATGCTAAAAATAAATCTACAAAAAGAGTATTCCCAATTAAATGGATTTTATCAGCTGAAATTACCATTAAATATTGAATGTATGATTCCTAATAACGATTCCGTTCGCTTGC
>CALZJY010000280.1 GCA_945787925.1 uncultured Anaerosporobacter sp.
TATTGATGACTGCAAGCACCACGATAAAGAGTAACGTAAAGACGCCTACGATTCCTAAAAATAGGTTCATCGTATGTTCGGAAATGGCAGGAAGGGTCACTTCCTGAATGATTCCCCAAAAAGAGTTCATATTTTCAGACAAATACAGTGCCGCACATCCCTCTTCAAGTCCAAACATGCGATCACAACGGCCACAAATCCTGCTTAGGTTGGTTGTAACCAGCTGGGAGTAGATTGGTACATTCTTTAAAAATCCCTGTATTTGTGACACAAGGATGCAGCCGATATAACCAATCACGCCTCCTAACACTCCAAAGGTTACTAAAAGTGCCAAGATGCTGCCGATGATTACTGGAATGTGCAATTTTCGCTTCAAAAACCGAACAATTGGCAGAATTAGCTTCATAATAAGGTACGCAAATAAAAACGGGAAAAATAGAGGTAAAAAGTATTTGAACCCGATAAATACAAAAAGCGAGGTAATAGCAATCATCATAACCTGCTTTTTCAGCATGGATGTATTGTTTGATTTCAAGCTATCACCTCACTTATAGATTTTATATACTATAGTATTTGCCAATCTATACGCTACTATGTGTAAGTCTGTCTATATTTTTAAAATTGGAATAAGGCATCGAAGTTGCGTAATGTCGTAAAATTGCCTTTTGCAGCAATGTCGCCTTTCATGAACGCATTTTGGAATGTCGTTTCGCCAGAAACGATTTGCCTTACGATCTCTTTCTTCGTTCTTGCCACCACATCTGCATCTTCGCCTTCTTCGTAAGCACAGCGGATGGAATCGCCATTTACTTCAAGGCGAATTGTCTTCTGCACGTCTTCCATTACGATGGCATAGACTGCCTGCATGCCATTTCCCTTACGGAACGCTTGCTCAAATTCCTTTAGGAACTCCCCATTTGAGGATTCTCCTAACATCCCCTTAAACAGTTGTGTTAACTCCATGATATCCTCTTTTTGCTTTTGGATATAGCGGTCATCCGAAACATACATGGATAAGTATTCGCTTTCTTGTGGCGTAAGCTCTAAGGAAATAGAGCGTAGCACGTGTTGCCTCATGGCTGTCTGGCTATTTGGAAACGCACTTGCCTTCTTGTTGATCGCACGATACAGATCCTCTGCGTGCTTTTCAATCAGTGCCACGTAGGTACTGTTTGTTTCAAACTCTACATGGTCTTCTACATAGGCACATAACCCTGGCTGCACTTTGCCCCCAAGCATCTCCCATGACTTGATTAGCGTTGCTTCTGCATCTCGTTCGCCATATGTCGTAGATAATACGACAGGAAGCATCTGCATCGTCTTAATCTTCTCTTTGTCAGCATAGAACCAGCAAGCATCTAAGAACTGCTGCATATATCCGCCGATGCCTAGCCATTCTACTGTCGTCGCTAAGATTACGCCGTCCGCATCCTTTAATGTCTGTGGAAGCACGTTGATTCCGTTCTTTTGTTCAAATAAGTTAAAGCGTTCTACGTCGACCCTTAACTCTTCAAGTACCTCTGTTAGTTTATTGATTACAAATAGCGTCGGATCTTCGATGATTCCTCTTCCGCCATAATAAATGTTTACCTTCATTTCTGTCTCCCTATTCTTTTTCTTACGATTAGATCTACTAAACAAGTTAGCAGAATTCCGCTGATACAGCCCACGATATGTGCCGTATTGTCTACGGTAGAAGAATTTGCAACACCGCTATATAGGCTTAGTCCGATAAAGAACAGCATTTGGTTTCTGCTAATTTCCGTCCCTGCGCCTCGGTATTTGCAAATCAGATAAAATAAGCCGCCGATACAGCCAAAGATGGCACCAGAGGCACCAACGCCAACCATATCCACTCCCATCCAGTGATTATATAATACGGAGCCCGTCGATGCAAAGATTCCCGACAACAGATAGACGATCACATATCGATATTTCCCTAATAATCGTTCTAAACGGCCTCCTATGATGATCAGCGTGAACATGTTGTTGATTAGATGTTCTGGGCCTGCATGCAAAAACATCGAGGAAAACAGACGATAATACTCATGCTGTTCGAAAATAGCGGCATATTCCGTTGCTCCCCATCGATATAAATGGTAGCTGTCTTCACTAAACCCTGTCACTTCTACAAGGATATATAGGATTACATTGAGTAAGACAAGTAGGATGGTGATAACCGGATACTTGTCCCAGCTTTGCTTCCTTGTAAGCGGCCTTCCTGATGTTATTTCCTCGTTGCTTAGCCATGCCTCGATCTGATTCTGTACGTGTTTGAACCCCGCACGCTGGTTCTCATAAATGATAAGCTGATTGGTTTGTTCGTCAATGATCCAGCTGGTATATTCGCTATTCATGCAGCAGCCTTTGGCTGCTGCCGCGTTTTTGGTACAAATCAGGCTTAATACGAATGCGTTTCCAAATCCTCTTGCTAAAAAAGATTGCTTAATCTGACTTAAGATATGGTCGTACTGTTCCTTTGTAAACTCCATTCCCGACGGATTGTCATGGAACACGATGACCTCGACCGTAACGACGTCTTCCATGTATACGACCTTGATGTGGTCGTTATTGGTCGCCATTTCCCTATAGCCTCTATCTATAAAGAACTCCTTTAATCCATTTTCCATAGAAAGGTCTCCTTAGTTATGACTTTTCCTGTATTATATCATAAAGTGACCTAGTAGGCATTTCCTTTCTTACGAGCAGAGACAGTATTCCTTGTCGGCAATCTGGATATGGTCGCCATTTCGCAGGCTTACCCACTGATTGCTTGCGATGCGCTTGTGGTTTACATACGTTCCGTTGGTGCTCGACATATCGGCCACATAAAGGACACCTTGCTTCTCGATAAACTCAGCATGGACCTTGCTGACTGCATCGCTGTAGATCACGCCATCTACTTGTTCATGGCATTTTCCTAATATATAAGGAAACTTATTTAGGATCAACTGCTCCTTGCTCTTTGGCTTAGCCGAAACAAGGCGATAGGATGGCTGGTATTGCATCTCGCTAATCTGCTGGGTCGCATACAATGGCTGCACAGGCTCCATTGGAGGAAGCGTTTGGACGGGTGGAATTGCTGGCATTTGCTGGACTGGCTTCTTTTCTGTCATTATCTCCTTTGGTTCTTCCTTTACTTCCATAATCCGATAACATGCATAATACACCACCGCTCCAATCACTAATGCACTTCCTACTAACTTCGACATATCTAGTCGATTCGTATGCGCCATAAACAGAAGTCCCATCCAATACATTGCTAAAAACCCACTGATTCCTGTGATTACTGCTGCTGCACAGAATAACACCTTTTTTCGTGTTACTTTTACTTCTCCTGCATTCTCCTCCTT